>JBJTGD010000315.1:0-8138 GCA_046093735.1 Acidimicrobiia bacterium
GCAGTTCCATGAGTCGAACGAATGCCGCACTCGATCCCACCATGAACGTCGGCACTCCCCAGTCGTCGAGGTCGCGGGCCGCCGACGTGTGTTCCTCTCGGATGGTGGCCAGCGGGCGGCCGGTGGCCACCTCGGTGAACACGGCGTCGGCATCGATCCCCTCGGCCTCGAGGAGGTCGCGCAGCACCGACTCGTCACGCAGTTGGGCGCCCCGGGCATGTCGGGCCTCGAACAGCGCCCGGTGCACGACGGGGAACCGTTCGGGCTCGGAGTCGCGCACCACCACGGCGGCCTGCAGGGCCAACAGGCCGGTGTCGTCGGAGGGCCGATCCCAGATTGGGATCTCCCCGTCGGCGACGTGCACCTGACCGAGGGAGAAGGGCACGAACCGCACGTCCCAGTCGGCGCCGTCGAGCAGCCCCTCCACCACATGTCGGTGCACGATGCGGGCGAATGGGCATCGGTAGTCCCACGTGAGTCCGAACGAGATGGTCATGGGCGTCTCCTCAGCGTCGACGGGGATAGAGCGGGAACACGGCCCGGGCCACGGCGCCGAGCGCGAGTCCCACCGCCAGTCCTCCGAGGACATCGGAGGCGTGGTGGATCCGCACATGGACACGACTGGCGGCGACCAGCCCTCCGACGCCGAAGAGCGCGACCTTGGTGGCCGGGCTCGATCGCTGGGCCAGGAGCACGCCAGCCACCATGGCGGTACTGGAGTGTCCGCTGGGGAACGACGTGCTCCACGGGATGCGCAACCGGTGGGGCCGCTCGGTCTGGACCACCGGCCGTTCCCGCTTGAACAGGTTCTTCACCACGCCGTTGATGACGACCGACTCGGCCGCCAGCACGCCGGTGAACCGCAGCGCCGCCCGGGCGTCCTCCTCCGACCTCAGGCCGCGGGCCCAGGCCAGCAGTACCCACAACAGCCCGAAGTCGCCCAGTTCGGTCAGGGCGTAGATGATCCGGTCGGTCGGTTCGGTGCCCCGCACCCGATCGAACCACGACTCGACCATGGCATCGAAGCGGTCGACCGCCCCCATCTGATGGGGGGGATCGAGTTGATGGTGGGGGAGCGGAAGGTCGGGATGGCGCTCGGCGAGATGATCGAGGGCTGCATCGAGCACACCCTCGGGGGGCAGGGCGTCATCGGGGGAGGTCACGGGCGACGATGCTACGGGTACGGCTCCGGATCCACCGAGTCGACGGTCAGTCCCGCTCGAACACGTCGGGCCGGGGCAGTGATGGTGCCCCGGCGTGGAGACGGCGGGCCTCCTCGGGATCCCCGCCGAAGGCCGGACACCACTGCTGATAGGCACACCACGAGCACAGGCGCGACTGCTTGGGCCGGAAGTCGTCGCGCTCGCAGGCCGTCTCGATGGCGTTCCAGATCGAGGTGAGCTTGCGTTCGATGTGGCGGGTCGACTGATCGGAGGGTTCGGCCTCCACGACGGCTGGCGATCCGAGGAACAGCAGTCGGACCTTGGCCGGTCGTTCGCCGTGCACCCGCTCGCACAGGTAGGCGTAGATGTGCACACCGGTCAACCGTGACTGTTGGTAACTCTCGGCGGGCGCCCGACCGGTCTTGTAATCGGTGACCACCAGACGACCCTGTGCATCGCGTTCGAGTCGGTCGATGATCCCGCGCAGCACGACGGGACGGTCGGGGTCGTCGGCGAACAGCCGGTGGGCCACGGGCAGCTCGAGTCCGACCGCGTCGACGGTGGCCGGGTCCTCGAGTTCGAAGTAGCGCTGGACCAGCGCGGCCGACTCGGTCAGGAACTTCTCGGTGGCGGCGCCGTCGAGTGCCAGTTCGATCCACTCGGGGTCCTCGTCGAGGACGGCGACGGCTCGATCGAGACACTCCTGCGCGGCGGCGCGGTTCCGGTCCGCCGGGTCGAGACCGAGCAGTCCCTCGAGTGCGCTGTGCACCAGCGTGCCCCGAACGGTGGCCACCGTCGGTGGCTGGGGGATGCGATCGATGGCCGAGAACCGGAATGCCAGCGCGCAGTCGGTGAACGACGACACCTTGGACGGCGACAGCGTGGTCGGCAACTCGGGCACGGGGCCACGTTAGGACAGCCCTGTGACAGCGGGAGGTTCAGTCGATCCCGGCGAAAGCCTCGAGGACCGCGGCCGCCATACGCGCCGGGTCCTCGAGTGGTCCGAAGTGGCCCAGTTCGTCGAACGAGGCCAGGTGGCCGTCGGCCAATGCTCCGGCGATCGGCCCGGCGAACACCGCCGGCGGCACATCGACGCGTCCCACGGCGATCGTCGTGGGGCAGCGGACCTCGCCGAGCGCAGCGAAGGCGCCGTGCGAGAGACCGTGGGCGTACACCTCCGACTCGTCCTCGGGCGTGCACTTGAGCGTCACCGATCCGTCGGGGAGGTCGGCGAACCCGTGGTCGACGTAGTGACGCAGCACCTCGGGATGCAGCGCCGAGAACGGTGGCTTCGACGCGTAGTTGGCGTAGGCCTCGTCCCGCGACGCGAACGTCGCTCGTCGTCGCCGCGCGCCGGCCGAGAGCGGATTGTCGGTCGTCGGTGCCACCGGTTCGGGCACCACCACCGGTTCGTACAGCCACAACGACCGGAACGTGCCCGGCCGTGCCTGTTCGGCCAGCAGCAATGCGGCACCGCCCTTGGAGTGCCCCACACCGAAGGGACGATCGAGTCCCAGTGCATCGACCACGCACAGCACGTCGTCGGCGAACCCGTACCACTCCAGCGGTCGGTCGACCGGCGTCGTCGAGTCGCCGTGGGCCCGCATGTCCATCGCCCAGCAGTGGAAGCCGCCCAGATGCGAGGCCAACGGTTCCCACACCCGACCGTGGAAGCCCGTGGCATGACACATGAGCACCGACGGTCCGTCGCCGCCGAGGTCGTGGACCTCGATCTCGACGCCGTCGACGGTGGGAACGCGCACGACGTCGCTCAGCGCGGCGAGATCGTGTGGAGGATCTTGCGCAGTTCGCCGGTGTTGTCCTCGGGCACGATGTAGCCGGTCTCGTCGCGGATCTCGGCGAGATGGGTGGCGATGTCCTCGGCCGTGAGCTCGGGGTTGTAGTAGCCGGGCGTCAGACCGATGAAGAACCGCGAGATGATCCCTCCGGCGGCCGAGTACACCTCACCGCTCACCTCGCAGGCCTCTGATGCCAAGTAGGCCACCAGCGGGCTCACCAGTGCCGGGTCCATTTTGTCGATGAGATCCTCGAACAGCCCCTCGGTCATGCGGGTGGCGGCCACCGGGGCGATGGCGTTGGCCATGATGTTGTTCTTGCGTCCTTCGATGGCCAATACGTTGGTCAATCCGACGAGGCCCATCTTGGCGGCGCCGTAGTTCGATTGTCCGAAGTTGCCGAGCAGTCCCGAATTGGAACTGGTGCAGACGATTCGCCCGTACCCCTTTTCCCGCATCACCTGGAAGGCCGGTTGGGTCACGTAGAACGCGCCGAGCAGGTGGACCTGGATCACTGCCTCGATCATCGCCTGATCGAGGTTGTGGAACGACTTGTCGCGCAGGATCCCTGCGTTGTTGACCACCACGTCGATGGTGCCGAAGGCGTCGAGTGCGGTCTGCACCACGGCGCGACCGCCCTCCGGTGTGGCCACGGAGTTGGTGTCGGCCACCGCCTCACCGCCGAGGGCCTCGATCTCGGCCACCACTTTCTGGGCCGGGCCGACGTCGCCGCCCTCACCGCTGACCGAACCGCCGAGGTCGTTGACCACGACACGAGCGCCGCGACGCGCCAGTTCGAGTGCGTGCTGACGGCCCAGACCGCCGCCGGCGCCGGTGATGATGGCGACCCTGCCGTCGAAGCCGATGTCGGTCATGGGAACTCCTCCGTGGGACTGCGGGTGGTGTCGGACCGGAGGAGCGTATTCGGTAACGTGCTCGTCCATGGCCGCCCCGTCGAGTTCCAAGATCAGCACCACCCGTGACTTCCGTCGTCGACAGAAGGTCGCTGCGGCCGTCGATCTTCCGGGGGTCCCCGCCGGGACACCGGGCAAGGTGTGGTTCGTGACCGGGGTGACATGGATCCGTTACCACGTCGTGTTCGACAACGGCGTGGAACTGGCCAACGTCGACGGTGCGCAGATCGTCGACCGGAAGGAGTACGCAGCGAAGGTGGCGGCCGAGCGCGAGGCGACCGAGCGGGCCGAGCGTGCGGCCGAGCGCGTGGCGGCCCGGGCCGAAGCGCGCGCCGAGGCCCTCGCCCGGATCGAGTCGGGTCCGTCAGCGGGACACTGAGTCTCGGCGTCAGCCGGACAGACCGGCGAGGATCCGTTCGGCCTCGTCGACGATCGACACCACGATCTCCCCGGCGGGCGCCAGATCGGTGATCGATCCTGCGCCCTGGCCCGCCGGCCAGAACTCCCGGTCGGGATCGACTTCGGTGTCGGGTCCTGCGCCGAGGTGGTTGGCGCCGTCCTCCATCGAGACCAGCAACTGCTGCGGGAACGGCTGCAGCCGCTCGGGGTGCTCCTCGAACTGCTGGGTGTAGGCGTTGCGCACGACGCGGCACGTCTTGCCCGAGTAGGCCCGGCTCACCACGGTGTCGTCGGCCGTCATCGACACCAGACGTTCCTTGTACCCGGGAGTTCCCCATGCTTCGGGGGTGGCGATGAACCGGGTGCCGACCCACACGCCATCGGCTCCCAACGCGCGTGCCGCGGCCAGGCCGCGTCCGTCCACGATCCCTCCGGCGGCGACCACGGGCACTGCACCGTCGACGGCATCGACGACCTGTGGCACCAACGCCATGGTGGCGATCATGCCGGTGTGCCCGCCGGCCTCGGTGCCCTGGGCGATGACCAGATCACAACCAGCAGCCACGGCGGCGGTGGCGTGGTGCACCTTCCCGCACATTGATGCCACCAGCACGCCGCGCCCGTGACACAGTTCGATGACCTCGCGGGGGATGCCGAGTCCGGCCACGAAGAGTTGTGCGCCGGCAGCGATGATTGCTTCGGCCTGTTCCACCATGCTCCCGGGTAGCGCGGTGAGCAGGTCGACGCCCCACGGTCGATCGGTGGCTGCGGCGACGAGTTCCATCTCGGCGCACATCCGCTCGAACGACATGGTGGAGGCGCCCATGCATCCGAATCCGCCGGCTTCGGTGACCGCGGTGACGAGCGCGTGGTAACTCACGCCGCCCATGCCGGCCAGCATCACCGGATGTTCGATCCCCAGCAGGTCAGTCAGTTGCGTGCGCATGGACGTCACGGTAGGCGCCGGGGGCGGCGAACACCCCGGGGTGCCAGCGGGACGGGGTGAAGACGTAGGCCCGCGGATAGTCCTCGAACATCCACCGGGCGAAGTTCCGTCTCGTCCATTCCGTGGCGCCCACCAGTCGCAGCACCGCCGAGGTGGGGCCCCGCCGTGCGAGCACCCGCATGAGCAGTTCGGCGAAACGGTGATCGACGGTGAGATGGTGACGGACGGCGGTCTCGTAGGTCCGGGCCACCCGCAGGGGCGCGTCGGGATGGGCGGCGATGGCCTCGGCGGCCCACCGGCCGGTCTGCAGCGCCTGACCGATTCCCTCGCCGGTCATGGGATCGGCCGCTGCCGCGGCATCGCCCACGAACAGGGTGCGCCCGGCCGTGGGTCGCACACGACCGACCCGGGCCGGGATGGGCCACGCCCGGTGCGGACCCTCCGCCTCGGCGTGCGGGCCGAGGAAGTCGCGCACATGGGGACGGGCCAGGATCTCGCGCCACACCTGACCCCTGTCGCCCACCCGGTAGCCCGACTCGGAGCGCAGGATGCCGAATCCGACATTGGCGCTGCCGTCGCCCAACGGGAACGACCACGCGTAGCCCGGCAGCAGGTCGGGTTCGAACCACACCATCAACTGTCTGGCCGCCTCGGCGGACACCGCTCGGTAGTACTGCCGGAACGCATGCCATTCACCGCGGTACTCAGGGGCGGCCACGCCGAGGAACTTGCGCGTCGGCGACCACATCCCGTCGGCGGCGATGACGTGACGCGCCCGCAACCGCGAGCCAACCTCGGTGGTCACGCTCACGGAATCATCGCCCGCCTTCACGTCGGTGACGGCCGCGCGCTCGACGATCTCGGCACCGGCGGCGCGGGCCACGTCCACCAATGCCGCATCGAGGTCGGCTCGACGGGCCACCGCGCCGAACATTCCACGATCGCGGGGCAGGGGCAGCGTGAGACGACGACCGTCCGGCGCCCGCACCAGCACGTCATCCACGATGATCCACGAGGCCACGAGCGTCGGATCGAGTCCGAGAGCCTCCAGCTCGCGCAGCGCCGAGGTGGTGAGACCGTCGCCACAGATCTTGTCGCGGCCGATCTCGGCGCGATCGACCACGACCACGTCGAGACCGTGTCGGCGGGCGGTGATGGCCGCGGCGCAACCGGCCGGTCCGGCGCCCACCACCACGAGATCGATCGCCGGAACGGCAGTCACGACAACCTCCATCGCTCGGCCCACGGGGCCCAGACCTCGCCGGGCTCGGGAGGGCGCATCAGGAGGTCGATGGCCAACCAGATGGTCTTGGAGAACGGATGGAAGACCACGGGGAACACCACGGTCACGAGCGCCGCGGCCACCACGATGGCGACGATCGGCGGTTCCGGCCAGAAGGCGAACGTCCCCACGAAGAGCACGACCATGAGCATGCCGAAACTCACGATGGTGTTGATGCCGACGTTGCCGGTCATCTGTCCCTCCATGCGCTCGAAGCGCAGGTCGCAACGGGGACATCGCTCGATCATGGTGAACCACCGCCGGAACAGACGACCCTGTCCGCACACGGCGCACCGCTTCGTGCCCCCGCGCACCAGTGCTCGTGTGGTCGGACGCATCAGAACCAGTGTTCGGGGTCGATGTGGGTGATGTCGAGAGGTGTACCGGGAAGGTTCCCGGCCACCAGATCGGGGAGGAACTCGCGCAGACGGCGCGGCAGCACCTGCACCTCGGAACCGAGCAGTTCGTCGAGTTCCCACCACCGGCGGGAGCCGAAGGCCATCGCCTCGAAGGCCTCCAGTCCACCGGGTCGCAACTGCTCGGGGTCGATCCGGTCGGTCCAGGCGACGTGCACGTGCTCGAACTGATCGAACTTCCATCCGGCGAAGGTGAACTTGGCGTGTTGGGTCCACACGCACGGACCGATCTCGGCCGAGACGATCCCCGTCTCCTCCCACAACTCGCGTCGCGCCGCATCGGCGGTGGACTCGCCGTGATCGATCCCGCCACCGGGGATCTCCCACCACGTGCCCTTCGAGGCATCGGCCGGATCGCGAGCCTCCAGCAGCAGGACGTGACCGTCGCGATCGAGCACCACCACCCGGGCCGCCACACGCTTCAGCACCCACCCGCTCATCGTGTCCTCCTCAGTCCGTTCCCGATTCGAGCCAGCGGACCCACCGTCCGTGGGGGTGCGCCATGGCCAGGGACGTCGATCGTCCGATCCCATTGCGCCACACGCGCAGACCCAGCATCGTCGGCGTGCCGTCGCCGGCCTCGTGGTGGATCGCCTCACGTGCATCGGGCGCGTCCAGCCACGGGGTGAGGCGCGGCTCCTCGAGGGACACGAACGCCAGGTCGCGCCCGGCTCCGATCGTTTCGAGGGCGTCGAACACTGCCGAGCGACCCTCGGCGGAGATGTAGGCGAGCGCCCAGGTGGCCAGCACGACCGGCAGCGTGTCCGGATCGGTGGCCAGCACCAACGGTGCCAGATCGGTGACGGCGTCGCCCCGCACCAACACGGGTGGGTCGGCGCCGACGACGTCGAGCGCGGCGGCCAGTCGTTGCGGCCGTTCGGGCACGCCGGGCCACACGCAGGCCCGCAACCACCGTGACTCCTCGGGATCCGACGCATCGATCGGTGAGGGATCGACACCCGTGCGTCCGGAGATCGTCGGGAGCGTGAAGCGGGTTGGCACCAGTGGACCGCGCAGTTCGCACTGCAGGTGCACCGGCGAATCGGCGGGACCGATCGTCGCCACCTCGGTGTCGTCACGTCGGTAGTCGATGCGCCAACGATCGAGGAAGAGGTTGAGGCCGGCGCTCGGACCGATCTCGACGATCGAGATCGCCCGGTCGATCGGCCCCATGGCGGCCAGCGCCAGCGCGATCGCCGCACTGCGACCCACCTCATTGGTC
>JBJTGD010000316.1:0-11855 GCA_046093735.1 Acidimicrobiia bacterium
GTGGTTGGGTCACCACGGCCGAGGCCTCCCCGCCCGCGCTGGCCCATGCCACCACCTGTTCGCCGCGACCGCGCAGCGGGCTGCGGGCCATGCTCCCGCTGTCGCGGGCGGCGATGTCGGTGGCCACGGTGTCCATGCCCAACTCCTCGAGGGTGCGACCCTGCAGCCGGGAGTCGCGGGCGGCGATCACCTTCCCGTCGTCGTCGACGAGCATCGCCTGACCGCCCGGTCCGAGCGGGGCCTGATTGAGGGCGAAGAGCAGGTCGTCGCCGCCCACCTGCAGGGCGGCCACACCCACCACGGCGGCGCCCGGTCGACGGGCCGGTGCGGCCACCGTGACGAACGAGCGATTCCCCAGCGATGTCGCCTCGCCGACGGCGGGCTTGCCCGCCACGGCCTGCACGAACCAGGGCTCCGTCGCCACCGAGGTGCCGATCCGATCGGCAGGGCCGGCCACGATGGTCCCCTTGGCATCGGCCAGCAGGGTGGCCACCACATCGGGGGCCTGGCTGAACGAGGGCGCCGTGCCGCCCTCGGTGAGGAAGGTCACCACCGCAGGTGTGGTGCCGAGCTGATCGGCGCGGGCGGCCACTCCGCCGATGTACTCGTCGATGGCCGCCGCGCCCACCGTCGCCGCGCCCTCGGCAGCTTCCAGCTCGGACGCTTCCACCGCTCGCTGACCGGTGCGGGTGGCGGCGAGCGAGACCACCGCCATGGGAACGAGCGCGGCGAGCACGAGTGTCGCCCCGAGTCGGGCGCCCAGACTCCAGCGCCGGGGATCGACGATCCGTCGCCATTGCTCGGTCGACGGCGTCGACGGCGTCGACGGGGTCGACTGGGTCGAGCCGACAGCCGGGGCGGTGATCGGCTCAGAGGTGATCGGCTCAGAGGTCATCGAGTGCCGCCGGAAGCGAGGCCGGTCGCACCGGAGCGAGATGCGCCCGGATGCGAGTGTCGACGGTCGGTGGTGCATCGGCACCGTCGACGCGTTCGGCCATGCCCCGGTTGATCAGCCGTCGCAGGGCGTCGGTGACGAGGTCGGCATCGAGCGCGAGTCCGCCCGCCAGTTCGGCACCAGACGCAGTGCCCGAGCGCACCAGTCGCAGGTGCACCGAGCGCAGCGGATCGGGCAGCGTCAGCGTGTCGGCCAGATTCCGCTCGGGGAGTTCGAGGTGCACCGTGCGGCTGGTACCGATCGTCACCTCCACATCGTGGGTGGCGTAGTCGTAGATGTGTCCGCCGGTGGAGCGGTCGTCGGCGAGGAGATGCAGGTGGAAGCCGGGGAGGTTGACCTCGGTCATCCCCGAGGGGAACGAGAAGCCCACCATGGTGCCGACGATGGAGGCGATCTCGAACAGGCTCTGATCGGTGGCCAGCACGTCGGTGAGGGGTCGATAGGGCGGCGACTGCTTGGCCACTGTGCGGAACGTGACCGGACCGAATCGTCCGGTGATCCGCACTGCGTAACAGGCCTCCTTGGTGCGCACCCGGTCCCACAGCGCCTGCTCGAAGGCGGCGCGGTCGAGATCGCCCGGCACCACGAAGCGGTCGGCCTCGTCGAAGTCGACCAGCACGGCGAAGGGCACCCGCGCCGCAGGATCGGCCAGCGCCGCCCGACCATCGGCATCGATGTTCCAGAACTCCCCGTCGATGACGGCCAATTCGCCGTCGAGGCCCTGCAGCGTGCCGATGCCGAAGTCCCCGAGGCCGACCAGTTCGGCCACCGTCACATCGCCGTCGTACGAGCCGTCCATCACGGCCTCGATCGTCTGGATCTGGACGATGTCGTCGGCCGCCACGTCGGCGGTGAGCAGTTCGTCGCGCCGGATGCGTTCGACGGTCAGCGAATGGGCGAGGGCGGGGTCGATGGTCATCGGTGGGTGGACCTCGGGCTCGGAGTCCGACGGGGCCGTGCGAAACATGGTAGGACGACTCCATGACCACGCTCGTTTCCATCCACTCCTTCCGCGGCGGCACCGGCAAGAGCAACACCGCCGCCAACCTCGCCGCCCAGATCGCCCTCACCGGGGCCCGGGTGGCGGTGATCGACACCGACATCCAGTCGCCCGGCATCCATGTGCTGTTCGGGTTCGATGAGGACGGTCTGGGCACCACGCTCAACGACTATCTGCACGGCACGGCGACCATCGCCGAGGCGGCCCACGACGTCACCGACCGTCTGGCGCCGGCCGATGTGCCGGCGGGTGCGGCGCTGTACCTCGTGCCGTCCAACATCAAGGCCTCCGAGATCGCCCGGATCCTGCGCGAGGGCTACGACGTGGGTCGACTCAATGACGGGTTCCGTGAACTGAGCAGTGCGTTGGATCTGGACTTCCTGATCGTCGACACCCATCCGGGCCTCAATGAGGAGACGTTGTTGTCGATCACGGTGTCGGACGTGTTGATCCTGCTGATGCGTCCGGACAAGCAGGACTTCCAAGGTACGGCGGTGACCGTCGATGTCGCTCGTCGTCTCGACGTCCCGCAGCTGCTGCTGCTCGTGAACAAGGTGCCGAGTTCGGTGGATCGTGAAGCGCTCGGTCGTGATGTGGCGGCCGCCTACGACTCGGAGGTCGGTGGTGTGTTGCCGCTGAGCGAAGCCGTGGTGGAGAACTCGTCGGGTTCGTTGTTCAGTCTCACCAGTCCCGATGAGGAGTGGTCGACCACCCTGGCCGCCCTCGCCTCGCGGATCGCCGGACGCTCGTGAGCGACGACGGACTGTTCAGCCGGGAGGAGATCCTCGCCGGGGGTGCCTCGGCCGGTGATGTCCGTCGTGCCCGATCGCTGGTGTACCTGATCGAGCAGGAGTCGCAGCGATCCTCGGACCGGCACAAGGCGATCACTGCGTCGGCCATGTCGGCCACGCAGTCGGCGTACATGTCGCTGGAGCACATCCTCGATGCCGAGGCGTTGCGTGGTTCGTTGCCCGGTGAGTCCGATGATGCCTTCGTGGAGTCGTTCCGGGCGGCGCGCCGTGAGGCGGGGAGTCCGCAGTTGAAGTTGATCGAGCGTCATGTGCCGGAGTGGTCCGTGCTGGTTCCGCCGCGTGTCGATCTGCGGGCGCGGACGTTCGATCTGTTGTGTCAGCGGTACGAGATCGATCGGAAGCGCTGCCGGAAGATCTGTGAGGCGTTCGGGATCGATGATCCCCAGTTCGCCGAGACGTTCGCCCGGGTGGCCCAGCGGCCGCTGGACGAGGCCTGTCCGGCCGGCAAGGGCGGACTGCTTTCCCGCCTCCGCAAGGGCTGAACGCAAGCGAGCACACGATGAGCGAGCCCGCCCCGTTGCGTCCGGCACCACCGCTGTTCCAGCTCGTTCTCGATGGGACTGCGGCGTGTGTGACCGTGGCCGGTGCCGCCGTCGAGGAGACAGCCCGGAGTCGTGGACTGTCGGCGGTGGAGGCAGGACGGGTGCGGATCCTCCTCGAGGGACTCGTCGCCGACTCGGTCGAACGGATCGATGCTCATGTCGACGAGCCCGTGACGGTGACGGCGGCGCTCGAGGGCACCCTGCTGCGCGTGACGGTGAGTGATCAAGGTGCACCGACCGACCACTCGTCGCTCCCCGCCGTCGTGCTCGCCCTGCTCGACGTCGGCGTGGCCGAAGGGCTGCGAGTGGATCCACCCGATGTGCACGGCAACCGGATCACCGTCGATATCGCCCTTCCCGCCCATCGTGAGTCGGTGAGCGGTGATCGGCAGGACGATGATCTCGAACGGGCGCCAGCCGATGAGCCGCTCGAGTACCGCCGCATGCGACCCGACGAGGCCCTGGCCCTGTCCCGGGGCATCCACAGTTGCTATGGCTTCAGCTACCCCGACCTCGCCTACTACTTTCCGGAGCGACTGGCTGCGCGACTCTCGTCGCCGGACTGGAACTCGTACGTGGCGCTGAACCCGGGCGGCCGCATCGTGGCCCACCTCGAACAGGACTTCACCGAGGACGGACGCGTGGTCCATGTGGGCGGAGCGTTCACCGACCCTCGCTACCGAGGTCGGAATCTGCTCCTGACCCTGGCCGAGTCGGCCGTGCGCGATCGCGGCCTGCGAGATCCTGCGCCGGTCGTACGCTACAGCGAGGCGGTGACGACCCATCCGATCACGCAGCGCATCGGTCTCGAAGAGGGTCAGATCGAGTGCGGGATCATGCTCGCCCATCTGCCTGCGATGCGTCAGGAGGGGTTCAACGACGACGTGGCCACGCTGCAGCGGGCGACGGTGCGTCCGGGACTGATGTTCATCGCGCCCCCGCCGCCGCGCCAGGTGCATGCACCCGCCTTCGTGGCCGACTACGTGCGTCGGATCGTGGACCATCACGAACTTCCCCGTACGGTCGAGGTTCCGCGGCCTCGTTCACTGGAGGACGCACCCGACCACACCCTGCGCGTGGTCGAGGTGAACCGCGAGGTGGCGGCGGCCTCGATCACGGTGACCACCGTCGGTCGTGATCTGGGCGACGTGGTCGCCGCCGATCTCGATGCGCTGCAGCGTCAGGCCGTGTGGGTCGAGCTCCGGCTCCCGGCCGGGGACCCAGCGGTGTCGGTCGCCGCGGCCGGCCTCGACGAGTTCGGGTTCGTGTTCTGCTCCTTCCTGCCCGAGTTCAGGGCCAGCGGTGACGAGTTGCGCCTGCAATGGCTGCCCAACGCCGAGTTCGATCCCGACGCCATCATGCTGCACACCGAGTTCATGGCCGGCCTGACCGCCGACGTCATCGCCGATGTGCGACGGGCCAAGGACCGCGACGTCGAACAGCGCCGCCGACGGGCCTCCAGCCGACGGATCTTCGCCGCCCTCGGCTGAACCGGCACCTCGGACGGCGCCCGGGCTGTGACCTCCGACCCGGGGCGGGGCCACGGAGCGCCGATAGCGTCGGGAAGTCCCCCTCGGCCCCCCCGGAGTCATCGATGTCCACCGCCCTGTACCGGCTCGGCCGGGCCTGTGTCCGCCACCGGTGGCGTGTCGTCGGTCTCTGGTTGCTCGCCGTGGTGGCCCTCGTCGTCGGTGGGCGTGTCGGGGGCGGTGAGCTGGTCGACCGGCTGACCATCCCGGGCAGCGAGTCCACCCGGGCCACGGAGTTGTTGCGCGAGACCTTCCCGGCCCAGGCCGGCGGCTCGGTGCAGATCGTCTTCCATGCTCCCGACGGTCCGATCACCGACGTGGAGGCAAACGCCATCTCCACCTCGCTCGATGCGGTGGACACCATCGACGGTGTGGTGGTCCTGCCGCGGGCCGTCATCGTCGAGACCTCGCCCGACGGTGCCACCCGACTCGCCACCGTACGATTCGACCGGCCCGCCCGTGAACTCCCGGGTGACACCTATGCGCAGGTGAACGGATCCGTCGCCCCGGCCCGTGACGCAGGGCTGCAGGTCGAGTTCGGTGGGGAACTGGCCCAGCACGGAGAACGTCCCTCGCCCGGCGGAGCGGAGATCATCGGTCTCCTCGCTGCCATGGTCATCCTGCTGTTGGCCTTCGGTTCGGTCATCGCCATGGGGTTGCCCATCGGCACCGCGCTGTTCGGTCTCGGTGTGGGCATCGCCACCATCGTCGTGGTGTCGGCCTTCATCGAGATGCCGACCACCTCCGAGATGCTGGCGTCGATGATCGGCCTCGGGGTGGGCATCGACTACGCGCTGTTCATCATCACGCGTCACCGCGCCGGCTTGCACCGCGGACTCACGGTGGCCGATGCTGCCGGCCGGGCCATCGCCACTGCGGGCCAGGCCGTGGTCTTCGCCGGCGGCACGGTGGTCATCGCCATCTGCGGACTGGCCGTGGTCGGCATCCCCATCGTCACCATGATGGGCATCGGCGCGGCCATCGTCGTGACCGTGATGGTGCTGGCCTCGCTCACCCTGCTGCCGGCGCTGATCGGCTTCGCCGGTCACAACATCGATCGCCTCGGTGTGCCCGTCCTGCGCCGCGTCAGTGAGGGGCGGACCCACGACGACGACGGCCGTCTGCACGGGTGGGCCCGCTGGGCCGAACATGTCTCCCGTCATCCGTGGCGCTACCTGCTCATCGGCGTCACGGCGGTGGTGCTCATGGCTGCGCCGCTGTTCGACATGCGCCTCGGCCAGACCGACTCGAGCCAGAGCCCGACGTCCTCGACGCTGCGCCGCTCCTTCGACCTCCTCGCCGCCGGGTTCGGCCCGGGGGCCAACGGGCCGCTGGTGCTGGCCGTCGATCTGCGGGACGCGTCGGTGCCGGCCGACCAGGCGTTGGGCCGAATCGCTGCGGCGGCGGCCGCCGATCCCGACGTGGCCCGCATCGACCGCATCGTGCCCGGACCCGACGGTCAGGCCGGCGTGATCATGGTGATCCCGGCTGCTGGCCCGCAGGACGCCAGCACCACCGAACTGGTGGACCGTCTGCGGGCGACCGTGCTGCCATCGGTGGAGACGACCACCGGCACCGAGGTGTTCGTCGGGGGACAGACTGCGGTGTTCATCGACCTCGGTGAGCGGGCGGCGTCCCGACTGCCGTGGTTCATCGGCGCGGTGGTCGGACTCTCGTTCCTGCTGTTGATGTTCGTGTTCCGGTCGATCCTGGTGCCACTCAAGGCCGCCATCATGAACCTGTTGTCCATCGGCGCCGCCTACGGCGTGATGGTGGCGGTGTTCCAGTGGGGATGGGGTGCGTCGTTGTTCGGCGTGCACCAATCGCTGCCCATCGTGGCCTTCATCCCCATGTTCATGTTCGCCATCCTGTTCGGATTGTCGATGGACTATGAGGTGTTCATCCTCAGCCGCGTGCGCGAGGAGTACAACCACTCCGGTGACAACACCGACTCGGTGGTCAAGGGCCTCACCGCCACGGCGCGGGTGATCACCTCGGCTGCGCTCATCATGATCTCGGTGTTCATCAGCTTCGTGTTCGGTGGAGAACCGGTGATGAAGATGATGGGAGTGGGCCTGGCCACCGCCGTGTTCGTCGACGCCACCATCATCCGCATGATCCTGGTACCGGCGTCGATGCGACTGATGGGTGACGCCAACTGGTGGCTGCCGCGCTGGATGGATCGGCGTCTGCCGAACCTCGACATCGAGGGCGAGAGCCGACTACCGGTCGACGAGTACGAGGTTCGACCGACGCCGAGTGTCGAGCGCGAATTGGTCGACGCGTGAGCGACACCGATCTCTGAGCGTCCCTACCGCTGGAGCAGTGAGCGAACCTCGTCGGGCGTGGCCGGTTCGCGCCCCGCGGCCCGCGCCGCCCGTGCCACCTCGGACACCAGATCGGCGTTGGTCGGCCACGAGCCGTCGACGCCTCGACGGGCCGCGTAGTGGTGATCGCCCAGTCCGATCGAGACGTTGCCGCCCAGTTCCAGCACCGTAGGCAGCAGCGTCAGCAGATCGCCACCGAACAGGCTGGCCGACCAGTGCACACCGCCGTCGGCGGGCAGGAACTCCACCATGGAGGCCAGACCCCTCGCCGTGCCCGGATGGGCCGACAGCCACCCGTCGCTGAGTGTGATCTGGGCCAACACCGTTCGCGGCAGTACGCCCATGTCGCGGAAGGCGCCGAGCACCCGTGCCGAGCCCACGTTCCACAGAACGGCCTGCACCGCCACCTCGGCAGCGACGATGGTGTCGATCTCGTGGCGCAGTCCGGCCACCGAGGTGACGTAGGTGAGGTCCTCGTTGCGGAACGTCCGGGTGGTCGGGTCGTAGGGGTCGATGTTGAAGCTGCCGAGATCCACTGGCGCCAGGTCGGGTCGGGTGGCGGGATCGGCGCCCAGCACGGGGATGTGGGCCACCCGAACGGTCGGATCGGGAATGGTGGAGGCACCGAGAGTGGGGTTGAGGAGCACATCGGTGCGGGCTCGCACCGCCGTGATGACCTCGGCGTAGTCGGGCGGATCCCAGGCCGGCGCACCGGTGCGGGGCTGGCGGGCGTGGAAGTGGACGATCGAGGCACCGGCATCCCGACAGGCGGCGGCGTCGGCGGCGATCTCGTTGGCCGAGAAGGGGACGTTCGGGTTCGGGTCACGGCCGGTGTACTCGTTGCACCGCACCTCGATGATGATCCGGTCGGGGTCCAGCTGCGCATCGACGTCGCTCATAGGGCGAGTGTAGGAAGCGGCGGCGTGGCCTGTCCTGCGCACCGCGTACGATGAGCGCACGCACCGGGGAGGTCCGTTGGGTTCGTTCTGGCAGTCGAACGTGATCGAGGCAGGGAAGCTCCCGCTGCTGCTGTGCGTCATCGCCTTCGTGACCACGTTCGTGGTCACTCGCGTCATCGTGCGGGCCATCAGGGCGGGGAAGGGTCCGTTCAAGGACAACACCGTCGGTGGCGTGCACATCCATCACGTGGTGCCGGGGCTGTTCCTCATGATCGTGGGCGGATTGGTGGCCATCGGTGCCGCCGGCGGGGGTTGGGAGACGGTGGCCGGTGTGCTGTTCGGGATGGGCCTCGCGCTGGTGCTCGACGAGTTCGCGCTGATCCTCCATCTCGACGACGTGTACTGGAGCGAACAGGGTCGCTTGTCGGTCGATGTCGTGTTCGTGCTGGCCGCGGTGATGATCTGTCTGCTCGTCGTCGGCTCCCCGTTCGGCGTGGCCGAGAGCGAGACCGGCGGTGTGGGCCGGATCGTCTCGGTGGTGCTGATCGCCCTGAGCCTCTCGTGCGCGGTGATCGCCGCGGTGAAGGGGAAGTTGGTCACCGCCGTCATCGGTGTGCTGGTTCCGGTCGTGGCCTTCACCGGTGCCGTGCGGATCGCCCGACCGAACTCCCCGTGGGCCAAGCGTCGCTACCCGGACGGCTCGGCCAAACAGCACCGCGCCGTCCTGCGCGAACTGGTCTTCGCTCGTCGATGGCGGGCGAAGGTCGTTCGGGTGCAGGAGAAGGTGGCCGGCGTGTTCGGTCCGACCGACTGAGCCATCGGTCG
This sequence comes from Acidimicrobiia bacterium, assembly GCA_046093735.1. GTDB lineage: Bacteria > Actinomycetota > Acidimicrobiia > Acidimicrobiales > Acidimicrobilacustridaceae > Acidimicrobilacustris. The sequence continues at coordinate 8,890 of JBJTGD010000316.1, forward strand.
TCGTCCGACGGCGATCGGTCAGAGGTCGTAGTCGACGACCACCGGGGCGTGATCGGACCAGCGCGTGTCGTAGGACGGAGCCCGGTCCACCCGCGCGCGGCGGGCCCGCTTGGCCAGATCCGCCGACGCGATCTGGTAGTCGATGCGCCAGCCGGCGTCGTTGTCGAAGGCCTTGCCTCGGAACGACCACCACGAGTAGGGCCCGGCCTGTTCCGGATGCGCGGTTCGAACCACATCGACCCAGCCCAGGTCATCGAACCAACGATCGAACCACGCCCGTTCCTCCGGGAGGAACCCGGCACTGGTGAGATTGCCCTTCCAGTTCTTGAGATCGGCTTCGCGGTGGGCGACATTGAGATCGCCGGTGAGCAGCACGTGTCCGCCCTCGTCGCGCAGTTCGCCCAGGCGATCCGTGGCCGCCGCGAACCAGTCCAACTTCTCGCGCATCTTGGCCGGCGACGTCTCGTCACCGGTGTGGGCGTAGGCCGAGATCACCGTGAACCGCCGGCGCTTGCCCGTGCGGATGTCGGCCTCGATCCACCGACCCTTACCGGCGAACGAGCGGGAGTGCTCACCCCGCCGATGGTCGACGATGGGGAGGCGACTGGCCACGGCCACGCCGGCCCGACCCTTCTCGCCGGCCTCGGCGTGGACGACATGCCACCCCTCGCCGAGCAGGTCGGCCACCAGCTCATCGGGCGCCCGGACCTCCTGGAGCGTCACGATGTCGGGCTCGCACTCGGCCATCCACGGGTGCAGACCCTTGCGGGCCGCGGCCCGCAGGCCGGTCACATTGACCGTCGCGATCCTCAGCACCCGCCGATCGTGCCACGTTCGGGGCGGCCCGGGTGCTGGCGAGTCTCGGACCATGCATTCTCGCGCGCTCAAGATCACGTTCGCCACGCTGGCCCTCGGTGGCGCCCTCCTCGTCGGCTGCAAGAAGTCGACGAAGGGCAACGTTCCCATTACGGGTCAGATCCCCACCACGACGACGACGAGCAGCACGGTGCCGTCGAGTACCACGTCGACCATGCCGCTGGGCGGCGGATCGACCACCACCTCGATGATGGCGAACTGAACACCGCACTAAGGGGGGGACCGATGAACACATCGGGTCGCAATCCGCACGCCGGCGCGCCGTTCACCGACGACGACGCCACCATCACCGCCGCGCTGGAGGACGTGTGCGTCCCGGCGCTCATGTGTTCGATGGTGCACCTGACCGGTGATCTCTCGTGGATCCGGGGTGCGATCCGACCCCGCTCGGCGATCCTCAACGACTACGTCAGCGGACTGACGCCCGACGAGCAGGCGGAGGTGCGGGCCCGGGCCGTGCCGGCCATCGCCGCCTGGCGCGACGCCGGGTGTCCGGGACCGGACACTCCTTCGCCGGAACTGGTGAAGGAGATGAGGGACTTCATGGCCGCCGCCCCGGTCGATCCGGCGGTGGTCGACATGTTCGCCGACGATCTCCATCTCGACGGCGCCGACAGCGGCGCCATCTCTTGGGGCGACGAGATCCCCGCCGAGGCCAAGGCCGGTTTCCATGTCGTGGTCATCGGCTGCGGCGAGTCGGGACTGCTGGCGGGCATCCGTCTCGATCAAGCTGGCATCGACTTCACGATCGTGGAGAAGACCGACGGGCCCGGTGGCACGTGGCGCGACAACCGGTACCCGGGGGCGCGGGTCGACATCGGCAGTCACTTCTACTGCTACTCGTTCGAACCTTCGGACCATTGGAGCGAGTACTTCTGTCGTCAGCCCGAACTGCGGAGCTACTTCGAGCACGTCATGACCACCTACGGGGTGGATCGCCACTGTCGGTTCGACACCGAGGTCGTCCGTGCCGTGTGGGATGAGGCCAGCGCCACGTGGGACGTCGAGGTGCGCAACCCCGATGGGAGCACCGACCATCTCACCGCCAACGTGCTCATCAGTGGCACCGGGGCCCTCAACGCCCCGAAGATGCCGGACATCCCGGGCATGGACGAATTCGCCGGACCGTCGTTCCACTCGGCGCGCTGGCCCGAGGGCCTCGAGCTGGCCGGCAAGCGGGTCGCCCAGATCGGTGCCGGGGCGTCGGGCTTCCAGATCGCCCCGACCATCGCTCCGGAGGTCGCCCACCTCGACATCTTCCAGCGCACCGCGCAGTGGATGTTCCCCAACATGAACTACCACCGGGCCGTGCCCGATGGCGATGCGTGGGCCATGCGCCATCTGCCCTTCTACGCCCGCTGGTTCAGGTTCCTGATGTTCTACCCGGCGTCCGGTCTGAGCATCGAGAACTCACGGATCGATCCCGACTGGCACGATCCCGAAGGTCGGTCGTTCAGCAAGGCGAACTTCGAACGGCGCACCATCTTCGAGGGCTGGATCACCTCGCACCTCGAGGGTCGTCCTGACCTCATCGAGAAGTCGATGCCGCACTACCCGCCCTCGGCCAAACGCATGCTGCAGGACAACGGGTCATGGTTGAAGTGTCTGTTGCGCGACAACGTGGAACTCATCCGCACCGGCATCGAGCGCGTCTGTGCCGAGGGAGTGATCACCGTCGACGGTGAGCTGCACCCGGCCGATGTGATCATCTACGCCACCGGATTCCGGCACAACGACTACCTGTTCCCGATGACCATCATCGGTCGTGACGGTGTGAATCTGCGCGAGCAGTTCGGTGACGAGCCGACGGCGTACCTCGGCATCACGATCCCGAACTTCCCCAACCTGTTCTGCCTGTACGGGCCGGGCACCAACCTGGCCCACGGGGCCAGCCTGATCTTCCAGTCCGAGTGCCAGGTCAACTACGTGCTCGACGCCATCCGACAGTTGCTGGTCGCCGGCCACCGGGCGATGGAGCCCAAGCTCCCGGTGCACGACGCCTACGTCGAGACGTACGTCTCCGAGATCAACCAGATGGTGTGGGCCCATCCCACCGTCAAGTACTCGCACTTCAAGAACAAGGACGGGCG
>JBJTGD010000317.1:0-17974 GCA_046093735.1 Acidimicrobiia bacterium
AGCCTGCTCCGGGCCCATGGGTTCGCCGATGTGTCCGACATCCTCGGCGGCTTCGACGCATGGGCGGCTCGCGAGGTTCCGGCCACCCTTCCGGCCATCGACGCCGCCGACGTCGACATGGACGCTGCACTCGTCGACGTCCGCGAGTACGAGGAGTGGGAGGCCGGCCACATCGAGGGCGCACTGCATGTACCGATGTCGGAGTTGGCCGATCGCCTGGGTGAACTTCCGACCGGCCAACTCACGATCGTCTGTCGGTCGGGCAATCGCTCCGGCAAGGTCACTTCGTGGTTGCTCGGCCGAGGGATCGATGCCGTGAACATGTCCGGCGGGATGCTGGCGTGGTCCGCTGCAGGACGTCCGATGCGCGACACCGAAGGCGGATCGGGCGTGGTGGTCTGATCGGTCGGTCGGCCCCGTCACCGTTTAGGGTCACGGGGTGCCCAGCGATCGCATGATGCTCCTCACCAACCGGATCCATCGGGGAACCATCCGACTCACAGGCGGTCGTCTCGGGTGGCGTCTCTACGGCATGCCGTCGGTCGAGCTCACCACCACCGGCCGTCGATCGGGCGAGCCACGTACCTCGATGCTCACTGCGCCCCTCCATGACGGCGACACCTATGTGCTGGTGGCGTCACGCGGTGGCGATCCGGTGCACCCGGCGTGGTTCCTCAACCTCCGCAAGCATCCGAACGTGAAGGTGCGCACCGGTCGCGCTCCGGCCCGTCCCATGCGAGCCCGTGTTGCTGAAGGGGCCGAGCGCGACGAACTCTGGCGTCGCATCCTCGAGTACAAGCCCCACTACGGCGGCTACCAGGAGAAGACGACGCGGCTCCTCCCTCTTGTGGTGCTCGAACCCGTCGACGGCGACTGACCTCGGGAACGACGAAGGCCCCGCCGCAGCGGGGCCTTCGCAGTACTGCTGGTGACCGTGGTGCTCAGCCGACCTTCTTGAGCGTGTTTCGGTCGCGGTGTGCGATGGTGAGGCCCTTGGCCTTCACCTCGTAGGTGGTGGTCTCGTCGTAGCTCCACTCGCCGTCACCGATGGTGAGGGTGCAGGTGTACGACGGGGTGAAGGCGTTGGCCTCCAGGTGCTTGTTCGACAGCACGCCGTAGGTGTTCGAGCCGTGCTCGGCCTTCAGTTCGATGACCTTCGAGTCGGCGGTGGCGTCACCACCGGCGATGACGGTCTGGCCGCGGGGGACCATGAACGAACGCATGAACTGACCGTTGGCGGCATCCCACAGCCAGTAGCCCACCTCGGTGTGGAACGGCTCGTCCTCACCCTCCTTGTAGGCGGCCATGCGGTAGTCGAGACCGAACATCTGCTGCACGCCATTGTCGACGGGACCGAAGGGCTTGAGCTCGACCTTCTCGCGGTAGGGGGTCTCGACGATCTCGCCCACGTCGTGGTGGTAGGAGATGTCGATTCCCTGATCGCCCTCCCAGGTGCCAGCGAGGCCGGCGAGGGGGCCGAGTTCAGCAGGGGAGGGGACGGGCATGGTGTTCTCCGGAGGTGAGTGGGGGCCGGTGGTCCCGGCCGCCGTGTACGGACCTCGAAGAGTAGCGGCCCGATCGCCGGGCCGGCTCAGGGGGTGGCCCAGCCGGCCGTCCGCAGGGAGTCGACCACCAGTGCACCCACCTCGGGATTCCAGGTCAGGGCAGTGGAGGGCTCGAGACCGGCCATGTCCGAGACGAACAGGCTGTGGGTGAGGGGCAGCACGTGCACTGTGCGGTGGGGCAGCAGTCGGTCCGGCACGCCGGCGGCCGTGGTGGCCGCCAACTGGATCGCTCCGTCGTTGGGCCACAGGTCCGGGTCCCCGCCGTCACGGTCGAAGGCCGAGCCGCCGATGAGTGTGACCGGCAGGTCGTCGAGTGTCCCGGCCAGTGACTCGGCCCAGACGTCGTAGCCGATGGTCAACTGTTCGATCACGGCGTCGGTGGCCGGCCGGGCTGCGAGCAGTGTGCCGGCGAAGGTGCGGACGATGTCGTAGTCGCTCCCGCTCAACGCCTGATCGTCGTGCAGGAACTCCTTCAGCATCGGTGGTGACCACGGACTGCCGATCGTGGTGAGTGACCGCACCCGTACCGGACCGCCGACACTGGCGATCTCGCCGATCAGGGCGCGACTCAGCGGCCCACCCATGGAGTGGCCGACGAGGTCGATGTCGGTGATGCCGTAGGTGTCGTGGAGATGGGTCACGAAGTCATGGAGTCGTCGGCCACCGAGGTCGACGCGGGCGGTCGTGTCGACCGTCATCGACGCCGGTGGCTGCGTGGGACAGGCGCCGAACGGACCGTCGAAGACGTCGTCGGTCTCGACGACGCGCCCGTCACCCGTCCGCTGCGGAGCCGTGAACACGGTGATGCCGTGATCGAGCAGCCATTGCCGCAGGAATGTGTGCGTGTTGCTGGCCGCGAAACCGGTCGTGCACGCCGCGTCCGGGGTGGTGAACGGCGTGTGTGACAACACGCCCGACACGAGCACCACGGCGCGCGGCGTCACGTCAACCGGCCTCGGAATGGGTGACGGGCTCCTCGCCCATCCATTCGCGCAGCGTGTTCTTGAGTTTCGTCTGCTGAATGAACAAATCGTGTTCCGCCGGCACCGGAGTCGCAGCTTGAGGAGCCTTGAAGTAGAAGCTCAGCCACTCCTGTACCCCGCTCTGTCCGGCGCGAGCGGCCAGATCCATGAACAGTGCGAGGTCGAGCACGATCGGCGCAGCCAGGATCGAATCCCGGCACAGGAAGTTCACCTTGATCTGCATGGGGTAGCCCATCCAGCCGAAGATGTCGATGTTGTCCCACCCCTCCTTGTTGTCGCCGCGCGGGGGGTAGTAGTTGATGCGCACGACGTGGTCGACGTCGCCGTACAACTCGGGGTAGACGTCGGGTTGCAGCACCGAATCGATCACGCCCAGCTTCGAGACCTCCTTGGTCTTGAAGTTGTCGGGATCGTCGAGCACCTCACCGTCACGGTTGCCGAGGATGTTGGTGGAGTACCAGCCGCGAAGACCGAGCATGCGCGCCTTGAGTCCCGGAGCGAGCAGGGTCTTCATCCACGTCTGGCCGGTCTTGAAGTCCTTCCCGGCGATCGGCACACCCTCGCGTGCGGCCAGTTCGCGCATGCACGGAAGGTCCACCGACAGGTTCGGCGCGCCATTTGCGTAGGGCACGCCGCTCATGAGTGCGGCGTAGGCGTAGATCTGACTGGGGGAGATGTTGTCGTCGTCGGCGCGCAGTCCGGCCTCGAACGACTCGATCGAGGCGTGGACGGCGCTGGCCTCCTGATACGCCTCGGTCGAGCCGCACCAGACCATCACCAGACGCTCGCAGTCGTTGTCGACACGGAACTTCTCGATGTCGGCCATCAGGGCCTCGGCTTGGGCCATCTTGCCGGTCACCGACTTCACCCGGGTCCCGTCGAGGCGCTTCACCCACTGCTGATCGAAGACCGCCGGCATGGCGACCACACCTTCGAGTTCGCCCGAGATGGGACCGAGGTCCCGCTCCTCCAGCACCCCGGCGGTGCGGGCCGCCTCCAGCGCGTTGGCGCTGATCGGATCCCAGCCCCCGAACACGAGGTCACCCAGGTCGGCCAGGGGTACGAACTCGCGGATCAACGGATTCCGGTTCTCGTCGCGCTTGCCCAACCGAACGTGGGCCAACTGGCTGAGCGAGCCCACGGGCACCGCCAGTCCGGCCCGGGAGGCGAGCACCCCGGCGAGAAGGTGGAGGCCACGGCGCCCATCCCGGGGGTCAGCACCCCGAGGCGGCCGGTGGCAGGAGCGATGGTCACTGGTCTGTTCATGGGGGGAGACAGTAGGTGATGCTTCACGTTTACTTACATCACTACAGCAATACTGAACAGTAAGGTGGCAGGGTGCCGAGCCCACACCGATCCGATCGCCCCTCGGAACCTCCTGCCGAGCCGCCGTTGCTCAGCCTGACCGTTCCCCAGTTGGCCTATCTGGTGGCCGTGGCCGATCACGAGACCTTCGCCGAGGCCGCTGCGTCGCTGGGGGTCACCACCTCGGCGTTGTCCCAGGGTCTGGCCGAACTCGAACGGCGGTGCGGCGTGGACCTCTTCGAGCGGGTCGGTCGTCGGCAGGTCCTGCGGGACGATGCCGCCGAGGTCCTGGCCCATGCCCGTCGGGTGGTCACCGATACCCGTGATCTCGCTCGCATGCTGGCCGATCGCCATGCCGGCCGTGCCGGTCGTTTGCGCGTGGGCATGATCGATGCCGCTGCTGTCACCCATCTGCCCGATCGGCTGCGGGCCTTTCGGACATCGGCGCCGGACGTCGATCTCCATCTCGTGGTGGCTCCGAGTGGACCCCTGCTCGAGCAGGTCCGTCGCGGTGATCTCGATCTCGCCGTGGTGGTGGCCCCGGAGGAGGAGGAGGGTCTGGAGGTTGAACCGCTGCTCACGGAGTCGATCGTGGTGGTGGCACCCGAGGGCGCCGAGGTCGGTCCACCCTCCACTTGGGGACCGTGGGTCCTGTTCCCCCGGGGCTCGCACACCCGGGCCCTGGTCGAGGCCGAACTGGTGCGGCGCGGAGCGCCGGTCGAGGTGGAGGCCGAGTCCCATCAACCCGAGGTGCTGCGCGAGATGGCGCGTCTGGGGATGGGATGGACTGCATTGCCAGAGGCGCAGGCGGGTGTGCTCACGACGCGTGAGGTGCTCACTCGTCGCCACCTCGTCGCCGTACGTCGACGTGATCGGGTGCCCGTGCCGGCGGCTGACCGCCTTCTCGCTCATCTGCGGTCGGATCCCGACCACCAGGACTGACGACTTCCACCCGGTCGCCGGTGGCCACTACCGTCCGAAGTCCGTTCGTCGACCGGAAGGTCCCGCCATGTTCCTCGGAGAGGACATCCTCGCTTGGTTGTTGCTCGCCATCGGTGGCGCGCTGGTCGTCGGTACGGTCCTGGCCTTCCTGCGCCCGCAGCGCGATCCCGGCGACGACGATCTCGAGCGGCCGCCGGTGGCGCGCAGTGTGGTGATGGTCGTCATCGGTGCGGTGGCCGCCATCTGGGGCCTCGCCTCATTGATCGGTTGAGGGTCATGTCGTCGACGACTGTCCTCACGCTGCAATGCGCCGACCAGCCCGGCATCGTCGCCGCTGTGGCCACTCTGATCGCATCGACCGGCGGCAACATCGCCAATGCCGATCAGCACACCGATCAGGAGTCCTCGGTGTTCCTGCAACGCATCGAGATCGATGGAGCGATCGACTGGGACACCTTCGATCACGGTCTGCGCCAACTCGTCGAGCGATTCAAGATGTCGTGGTCATTGCATCGAGCCGGTCAACGCCAGTCGATGGTCGCGGCTTGTTCGGCGCAGTTGCACTGCCTGGCTGATCTGCTCACCCGCGTCTCCTTGGGGGAGCTCGATGTCGACGTGCGCGCCGTCGTCTCCGACAAGTCGGACGGCGCCTCCATCGCGGCGCGGTACGGGATCCCCTTCGTGCTGGTGGAGGGCGGTCTCGATGGTGATGCCCGAGCCGCACAGGAGCGGGCCTTCGCCGACGCGCTGGCGCAGTTCGATCCCGACCTCGTGGTGCTGGCCCGCTACATGCGCGTGCTGCCGGCCAGCATCACCGACGCGTGGGCGGGGCGGATGATCAACATCCACCACTCGTTCCTGCCGGCGTTCCCGGGGGCCCGCCCATATCAGCGGGCGCACCAACGCGGGGTGAAGTTGATCGGCGCCACGGCGCACTACGTCACGTCGGCGCTCGACGAGGGCCCGATCATCGCTCAGGGTGTGGCCACCGTGAGTCATCGCGACGAGGTCGACGATCTCGTGCGCATCGGTCGTGACGTCGAACGCAAGACCCTGGCCGATGCCGTCCGACTTCATCTCGAGCATCGGGTGCTCGTCTGGGACAACCGCACCTGCGTCTTCGCCTGAGCGGCGTGCGGTCGCCGCTCGGCCGTGGTCGAATGGCGGAGCGGCGAGGGGCCGCATCGTCAGCCGGGGGGCATCGATGAGTCAGGAGCGTTGGCAGGCGCCGCTCGAGGGGATGCGGGTCGTCGAGATCGGCACGGGGATCTCCAGCGGGTACGCCGGCAAGTTGTTCGTCGACGCCGGCGCCGAGGTCATCAAGGTCGAGCCCCCTGGCGGTGATCCGCTGCGTTCGCGGTCGTCGACCGGCCCAGTTCCCGCTGGTGCGACCGGCGCGTTGTTCACCTTTCTGGCCGCCGGCAAGTCGTCGTTGGTCGGCGCGCCCGGCGATCCGGCGATCCGTTCCCTTCTGCTCGGAGCCGACGTGGTCATCGATGACGGACGGCTCGACGTCGACGGTCTGCGTCGCGACGAGCCCCGACTCGTCATCGCGTCCATCACTCCATTCGGTCGCACCGGTCCGCTCGCCGGTCGTCCCGGGACGGACTTCATCGTGCAGGCCGAGTGCGGCTCGATCGCGGCGCGCGGCACACTGGATCGACCCCCGGTCCAGGCCGGGGCCCGCACCTCTGAATGGGCTGCTGGTCTCTACGGCGCCGCCGCCGCGCTGGCGGCAGCGCTCGGTGTGCGAGACGGCGCGGACGGTGCACTCATCGATGCCTCGTGGATTGAGGCAATGACGATCTCCACCAATCTCTTCGCCGATCCACTGTGGTCCCTGATGACGGCACTGATGGGTATCGAACCGTCCGGTCCGGCGCGCACCGTGGAGACGCCGTCGATCTATCCGACCGCCGATGGATGGATCGGGTTCAACACCAACGGGCCACAGCACGCCGAAGCATTCCTCCGACTCATCGAACGTCCTGACCTGATCGACGCCGGCTATGTGATGGCCAGTGCCCGGACGGCCAATCGGGACGAGTTCGACGGTTGGGTGCGTGAGTGGACGACGCGCCACACCACGGCCGAGATCCTCGCCCTCGCCGGACCGATGAAGGTGCCCACCGTGCGCGTCAACGATGGCGCCACCGTGGTGGCTGAAGAGCAGTTGGTGGCCCGCGCGTTCTACGAGCGCTCGGCCGATGGCTCGTGTGTCGTTCCCCGCCCGCACTACCGCATCGACGAGGAACGGCCCCCCTCGGCGCGCCCCGTGCCGGTTCTCGGCGCCGACGCACCGGCCGATCGTCAGGCTCCGGAACGCTCGCCCGTCTCGAAGCGACGACCGCTCGAGGGGCGCAAGGTCCTCGACGTCACCTGTTGGTGGGCTGGTCCGTCCAACACCCAGATCCTCGCCGCCATGGGTGCCGATGTGATCCACGTCGAGTCGATCGCCCATGCCGACCCCATGCGGTACGCCGCGGCGGTCATGTTCCTCGATCGCGACCGGTGGTGGGAACTGAGCTCGTTCTATCTGGGCATCAACACCAACAAGCGCGGCATCACCCTCGACCTGAACTCTTCGGACGGAGTGGCCCTCTTGGAACGACTGATCGAATGGGCCGATGTCGTCGTCGAGAACTACACCCCGCGGGTCATGCCCAAGTTCGGACTCGGTTGGGACCGCATCCACGTGGTGAACCCTCGTGCCGTGATGGTGCGGCAGCCGGCGTTCGGGCTCGATGGACCGTGGGCCGATCGAGTGGGTTTCGCTCAGAACATGGAGCAGATGGCGGGTATGGCCTATCTGACCGGTCATCCCGATGGTGAGCCGCTCGTGCCCCGGGGCCCGGGTGATCCTCTCGGTGGCGCGCATGCGGCGTTCGCCACGTTGACCGCGCTGGCCCTGCAGGATCGCACCGGTGTCGGATCGCTGGTCGAGGTGCCACTCATCGAGGGCTCGCTCAACATCACGGCCGAGCCGGTGGTCGAGCACAGTGCCTACGGACGGATGATGGAACGAGAGGGCAACCGTTCGGCGCACTGCGCGCCACAGGGTCTCTACGCCTGCGCCGGGGAGGAGCAGTGGTTGGCGGTCTCGGTGGCCGATGACGAGCAGTGGCGCGTACTCGTCGGCGTGCTGGCCGACCCGTCGCTCGCCGCCGATCGGGCTCTCGATTCACTCGACGGGCGCCGCGTCGCCCATGATCGACTCGACGCTGCGCTGGATGCGTGGGCATCGGACCGTTCGCTCGATGATGCGCTCGATGAGTTGGTGACGGCCGGTGTGCCGGCGGCTCGCCTCGCCGATCCCCGTCTGGTCCATGCCCATCCTCACTTCATCGCCCGAGGCTTCTTCGAGGACACGCCCCATCCCGTCGTCGGTTCACTGCCCCTTCCCGGGATGCCGTTCCGCATGACCGGCCGCGAGCGATGGATCGAGGCTCCGGCGCCGACCATGGGTCAGCACAACGCCGAGGTGCTCGGCGGGATGTTGGGAGTGAGCGAAGTCGAGATGGCTCGTCTGACGGCGGCGGGCGTCATCGGTGATCGCCCCGTCGGCACCTGAACGACAGCGTCCTCAGATGCGGCGGGCGTAGACCGCTACGAAGTCCCGGGCGTCGGGAGAGAGGTAGCGGTTGGCGCTCTTGAACGACTCGGGCAGCAACTTCGTGCCCTGCACCGAGGTCGGATCGAGGTAGCGCGACGGCGCATAGAAGTTGAACGTCGTCCACACGGTGTTGATGTCGAGCTGCATGGCTCGCACGCACCCAGCGCGCAGCATCAACTCGGCCAGTGACAACGAACCAAGACCGTCGCCGTAGCCGAAGACCAGCGCGCCATCGCCGGTGATGCCCACGGCCGATCGCCAGGCCAGGATCTTGTTACCGAAGGTGGCACCCCATGCTCCATCGGCATTGTCGGACAGACCGGGGGCAGGTACTCCCGGCCTGCTGCCGGCAGCCGGCGTCCCCGAGGGGAAGGGTGCGCCGCCCCCGTTGTCGATGATGAGGTCGAGGTTCTGACGGACCGCCACGATGTCAGGACCCATCTGGACGTCCCGACCCCACTTGCCCACCTGCACCCGACCATCGTTGTAGATCACGAACGACGCAGCACCGTCGCGCAGGGTTCCGCGCGTCTGGCCGTTCAGGTAGACGCCACCGCGGGTGTCCTGGAGACGGAAGCCCGAGTTGAACGCGGCCACCAGATCGATGCGGCGATTCATCGGCACCTGACCGGGGTTGTCCCAACGACCGCCGGGCTCCTCGGTACCCGGGACCAACTGGAAGTCGAGCAACTTCGTGTCCATCCACGCCAGTCCATCGAGGATCGAGGTGCGCACCGAGTCGGGCCGCACCTGGGTGGTGTACATCGATTGGGCACCGCCCACCAACGGACCGACCGGTTGCCACACGCCCTCGTTGGGCACGGGGAGTACACCATCGGGCACCTTCACGTTCGGTGGCTTCGGAAGATGTGGTGCGATCGCCTTCACCGTGGTCGTCGGACCGGTCTCGGCGGCAGCGGCGAGTCGGGGGGCCTCGATGGCCCGGTCGGGCTCACCGCCGACCTTGGGTTGGTTCATGGTCAGCCACCACGCCTCGACACGGTTGAGCACGAAGCCGAGGTTGTTGTCGCGCATCCACTCGGCCGCTCGCTCGGCCATCGACAGGTTCTCGGTGCTGGCCATCGCCCGGCCGAGCGACAGCACCGGCACCAGCAGCACGATGATCACGATCGGGGCAACGACGCGCAACCACCGGGGAACCGGCGGGACGGGGGTGATGCGCCGGCCCTTCCGGTCGGTCCGCCCGGTCGTCGGTGCAGCCGCGGGCGCCGTGGAGGTGGCGGTGGAGGACACGGCCGATCCGTCTGCGTCGATCGGGGCCTCGTGCTCGGCCAGCAGGGCGGCGAGTGCATCGATGTTCCCGGGCGACTCACCTGCGGGGGCTTCGCCTGTCGGTTGCTCGCCCCCTTCGCCGGGGGGCATCGGATTCGTCATCGGGACCGCCGCAGCGTTGGATCGAGCCTGTCGGACGCCGGATCCTACGACAGCACCCCCACCATGTCAGAGCGCGGGCGGACGAAGGCGACCGACCGGCGGCCGTCGTCGTACGATCCCGGGACTGCTCGACCGAGGGGGACCCCATGGCGTTGTTCGGTATCCGGTTCGATCTGCGGGACCCCGATTTCGCTCCCACCACCACACCCGAGCGCTACGCCACGGCCGTCGACATGGCCGAGTGGGCCGACCGTCTGGGTTTCGTCACCATCGGCCTCTCCGAGCACCACGGCTCGGTCGACGGCTACTTGCCCTCGCCCCTGCCCGTGGCCGCTGCGTTCGCAGCGCGGACGTCCACCGCCCGCCTGAACATCGCCGCCATGCCGGCGGCGTTCCACGATCCGCTGCGACTGGCCGAGGACCTGGCCATCGTCGACATCCTCAGCAATGGCCGTCTCGACGTCGTCATCACCAATGGGTACGTGCCCAGTGAGTTCGCCATGTTCGGTGTGCCGATGTCGGAGCGGGCGGCGCGCACCACGGAGATGGTGGCGACGCTCAAGCAGGCGTGGACGGGCGAACCGTTCGAGTTCCGCGGTCGCACGGCGTGTGTGCGGCCCGTGCCCGTGCAGGCCGGTGGCCCGCCGGTGTCGCTCGGTGGTTCCGTGGAGGCCGCCGCGCGACGGGCTGCTCGTATCGCCGACGGATTCATTCCGTCGATGCCCGAACTGTGGGAGTTCTACGCCGACGAGTGTCGGAAGATCGGCAAGGCTGATCCGGGCCCGTACCTGGGAGGGGACACCTCGGTCATCCATGTCGCCACCGATGTGGACGCCGGCTGGGCGGAACTGGCGCCCTACGCCATGCACGAGGTGAACGCCTACGGCGAGTGGGCGGCGCAGACGGGGATCGAAGGCGCCACTGGTTACGTTCGCACCGATGACTCCGACGCGCTGCGGGCCACCGGCCAGTACCGCGTCGTCACCCCGCAGCAACTCGTGGAGGAACTCCAGGCACGCGGGCCGTTCGCCTTCTGCATGTTGCATCCCATGGTGGGTGGACTCCCGCCGGAACTTGCATGGGAGAGCCTGCGGTTGATCGAGACCGAGGTCATCCCCAACCTCTGATCGACAACCCTGACCGATGACTTCTGCCGGGGTTCGTTCAGCCCCGCACACCGTCGAGGATCAGCAGCACCCCGACCACCACGAATACGACCGCGGCCCCGATCCCCACGCTCAGGAGATGGATGAGCGCGGTGGCGATGGTGATGGCGACGAGGACCGTCACGGCGCGATAACGCGCCGCGAAGGTCATCGCCAACAGTTGGCTCTTGTCCCCCAGTTCGGCGAGGAAGATGACGCCGAACGCAATGAGGAATGCGTTCAGACGATCTCGCTGATCTGCATCACGGGCACGATCGTCGTGTAGTTGGGGAGGTCGGCCTGCACGGTGGCGGTGTCGGGATTGCCGAGGGCGGCACCCATCGCCTCCATCGAGTCGAATGTGAAGTGCACGGCAGCCTCGTAGGGACCGTCGATGCCCTTGTCGATCTCGGCGCCGGCCAGACCCCAGGTCTTCAGGGCCAGCGGCACATGCGAGGTGCGGTAGTAGTTGTGGTCGAAGGACGCACCTTCGGTCTTCGGGTACAGCACGCTGAGTCGGATCACGGTTCCCCTCCTGTGGACACCTGATTGTGGCACCCGCCATCGGGCGGTGCATCATCCAGCCGGGTCGGTCTCGGCAGGAATGCCCCTGATGGTGGGCCGCCCTAGGAAACCTGGGACAGGCCGAGGTTGAGGATCTCTTCGGCGCCGCAATCACTGCAGCCCGCGGGCGCTGCAAACGAATACGTCACCGTCCACACACTTCCGTCGACCAAGGTGCAGGTCTGGGAGTTGCACGTGAACCCGTAGATCCCCATCTCCGCCGCCGGGACCGGTTGTGGTTGCCAGGACCAGTACGCTGCGTTCTTCGAGCTGTAGGACTGGTTCCACATTATTGGGATCTGCAGACCGGAGCCGCTCCCACCCTGATTGGTGGTCTGCAGTCCGGTCACGCCCGTGTAGCTGGCGTCACTCTTCACCGCCATGGCCAGGTAGCACGGCGACGACGACGTGGTGTAGTTCGAGGAGGTGCCACTGGAGTAGAAGACCGGGTCGTTGGAGCCGCAGCCGCTGGCTCCCGCGAAGTTGACCGCCTGGCCGCTGATCTCGAAGTTCATGTAGAACACGTTGTTGGTGACCGGATTCGACCACGAGTAGTACCCGGACTGCAGCCACGTCGCACCGGACACGGGATCGGTCCAGGCCTGGGGGAAGGTCGCGCCGGGGAAGGCGACTGACGAGTTCGTGATCGTCGCCCAGTTGCCGCAGTTCAGGTACCACTGTCCCGACACGAGACCGGCAGCGTTGCCGGTGTTCTGGGCGGGCGGTGAGTACCACCCCAACTCGGGTGAGCTCGGGTTGCACATGAGCAGGTTGGCCTGCAGGAGTCCGGCTAGCGTCACCGAACCACCGAGGCTCGTGTAGGGCTGCAGGACGTTGCCGGTGTACTGCGCCTGATCGACGGCACCGCCCTGCGCCGTGAGGAAGATCGCCGGCGGGCACGGGTCACTCGGCGGCGCGGCCGCCGCCCCACCGCTCTGGTTGGCGGCGATGATCACGTTGGCGCAGCCGTTGGCATCGAAGATCGCCGAGTACTGGTAGAGGACTCCACTGCCCGTCCATGCGGCGCCACTGGTGGCGGCCGCGGGGAGACTGGCCATCGGGGTGGCGGCGTGGACGCCGGCCACTCCGGTGAGGGCCGAACCCAGAAGGGCGGCATAGGGGATCGGCCCGTTGGTGATGGTGCGTCCGGCGATCGTCCCCGAGGCCGTGGTCGTCGGATAGCCCTGCGGACCGATCGGCGCGTCGGTGAACAGGAAGCTCAGCGCCGCCTCGTAGAGCAGGTTCACCCTCCACGCGTAGATCTGGGCCAGTCGGTACTGGGCCAGGTTGTAGGCCGTGGTCTCGGCGGCCGTCGAGGTCGCAGCGCAGGCGCCGTTCGTCAACGTCTGGCAGTAGCCGAACCAGGTACCGGGAACGCCACCGAAGGAGTCGATGTTCGTGCATTCCTTGGTCTGACCCCAGGAGCAGTTCGACGTGGCGTGGTCGTAGTTCAACTGGTTGACCATGGCCTCGAGCGAGAAGGCCTGTTGCAGCACCGCGAGCGAGTTCTGGAACTGCTCGGAGATGGTGTTGTTGTACTGGTCGAAGAGAGGCACCACGTTGGTGCCCTGACTGCGCTCGAGCTCGAAGGTCGCCTGCAGTTGCTGCGCCTCACTGCTCCACAGCATCACCAGCGACGAGGAGAGGTTGGCGGCGACTGCGCTCTGCGGGCAGGCGGTCGCCGAGCAAGCGGTGACGTCGACGGCCGAACCGGAGAGGCTGTTGAGGTTGGCGGCGAAGGTGGCGGCTTCCGAGGTCGACGCCGACACCGTGGTGAGGAAGGTCTGACTTCCGGCCGATCCGGCGATCGATGCCCCGGAGACGGCGGTGTAGTTGGCGTTCCAGAAGCCGAGGTTGATCATGAAGTTGCCGAAGATGCCGTTGCCACCATTGGCGGAGGGCGAGATCGCCTGCAGGGCGTTGTCGTAGTTGGTCAGGTCGAGATTGGTCTGGGCGTTGGCCCCAGCGACCATCAGCTGGTAGATCTCGTTCTGCTGGAGCAAGTACTCGGTCTGGAGGTTCTGGATCTGTTCTTCCTGATTGGCAAGTTGGGCATTGATCACCTCGAACTGAGCCTGGATGCAGGCATCGCCGGCGTTCGCTCCCGTCGCCGCGGTTGCGACGCCTGCCGCGTTGGTCACGGCGCCGAGGGCCGGACCCACGACCGGAACCAGACCGATGAAACCGGTGGCGATGCTGAGACCTTCCGCCGTCTGCGCCATCACCGACCCGCATCCCGATCCGTCCGACGTGACCTGCACCGGCACCAGGTTCGGGCTCGTCGTCCCGTCCATGACCGCGCTGCGGGTCGACGACCTCTGACCACCGAAGCCGGCCGGGCGGACCTGCGCCGCCACCGGGCTGAAGGCGGCGTCGACGATCTCGTCGATCGCGGTGGATCCGCCGGCGCGTGTCGCGGCGGGAATCGTGGTCGCCGGATCGAGGCTCACCGTGACACGCCCGGCCGACGAGGTCGCGGCGTTCTTCACCGGCGTCGTCGGCACGGAGACGGAGAGCCCGTTCGAGTTGGCGATGGTCAGCGCCATGGCGCCGGGGTTGCGCTCGAACTCTGTGGCCAACCGCGTGGCGGCTGCGTCGGAGAGTTCGGCGGCGACATCGATCGACAACTGGCCACCGCAGTCGGTGGCCGCGCCGTCACAACCCTTCGTGCCTGAGTAGGCGAAGGTGCCCGAGGTCTGCTCATCACCGACCAGTCGAGAGGCGCTCAGCGTGGACTTGCTGCTGTTCACCTTCCAGGCCCCGGACTTCCCCGGGTTGGGTGCGAACTGCATCGAGGTCAGCGCCGAGTGGAGTGGTGAGGCGGCCGTGCCGTTGGCCACCGGGACGAGCGAGACCGACACACCGTTGGCGATGACGTGAGCCAGACGTTCCCGGTCGCTCTTCGCCGAACCGACCATCGCCGCCGTCAGCGGCACCGTGACGTTGATGGAGTTCGATCCCGGCGCAGTGGCGCTGGGCAGTGTCACGGTGGCGGTGTCGGGCGGAGTGGTCGGTGGGCCGCTGCCCTTGCTTGAGTTCGAGGACCCGCACGCCGAGGTGGCCAATAGGGTGGCGACGATGCAGGCGAGTCCGAGGGCTCGAGCGGCATGTCGGACGTTCATGTGTTGATTCTCCGTTCGAGCGGGTGACGGGAATCGAACCCGCGTTCTCAGCTTGGGAAGCTGATGTTCTGCCTCTGAACTACACCCGCGGAACCCAGACGGGTACGGGCAGACAGTAGCCAGTGGGAGTAGCCAGTGGGTACCGGGGGGCCATCCGGGGTCTCGGGGAAACGGAGTCGCCCGACGTCCTATCCTCGGCTCCGACCAAAGGGGAACGCCATGACCATGTCCATCGAGGAGATCTCCGACCGAATGGAGATCCAGGACCTGCTGGTGCGGTACTGCTACGCCGTCGATCATCGGAACTTCGACGACTTCCACAACGTCTTCACTCCCGATGCCGTCATCGACTACTCGGTGTTCGGCGGCTCGGTGGGCGGCGTCGACGAGACCATCGCCTTCCTCAAGGAGTCGATGCCCATGTTCTCGTCGTTCCAACACATGATCTCGACCAGTCGCATCGAACTTGACGGCGACACGGCCAAGGTCAAGACCATCTGTCACAACCCGATGGTGATGCCGATGGGCGACGAGACCGTGGTGTTCACCTGCGGACTCTGGTACGTCGACGAGATGGTGCGCACGCCGGACGGCTGGCGCATCGCCAAGCGCGTCGAGGAGAAGTCCTACATGAAGGACATGCCCGGGCTCCCCACCTCCGGCCCGGCTTAGGTGTGATCGCCACATCATTCGTCGAGGCATCGTCGTCACCTCTCGTCCTGGGCGGCGCTCCATGTTGACGGCGCACTTCGAGCGGGTGCAGGAGCGCGCCCTCGAACGGCGGTGGGCGATACTCGCCGTGCTGTGCTTCGGCCTGTTGGTCATCGTCCTCGACAACTCGATCCTGAACGTGGCCCTCCCCACCATCCAAAAGAACCTGGACGCCACCTCCGGTGATCTCCAGTGGATCGTCGACTCCTACACGCTGGTGTTCGCCGGTCTGCTGCTCACCGCTGGCGCGCTCGGTGACCGTTTCGGTCGACGCGGTGCGCTGCAGATCGGCTTCGTCCTGTTCGGGATCGGATCGGTCCTCGCTGCGCTCGCCAGCACATCGGGGATGTTGATCGGGACCCGCGCCTTCATGGGGATCGGCGGCGCGCTGATCATGCCGGCGACGCTGTCGATCATCACCAACGTGTTCCCACCGGCGGACAGGGCGAAGGCCATCGGCATCTGGGCCGGCACCGCGGGACTGGGCGGAGCGCTCGGTCCGCTGACCGGCGGCTTCCTCGTGACCCACTTCTACTGGGGGTCGGTGTTCCTGGTGAACGTGCCGATCGTGGTCCTCGGTCTGATCGCTGGAGTGTTCCTCATCCCCACCTCGAAGGATCCGTCCTCCCCGAGACTCGACCCGATCGGTGCCGTGCTGTCGATCGTCGGACTGGCGCTGGTGCTCTACGCCATCATCGAGGCGCCGGTGAAGGGTTGGACCTCGGCCGAGTCCCTCGTGGTCGGGTCGATCGGTCTGGCGGTCTGCATCGCCTTCGTGGTGTGGGAGGCGAGATCGGCCCATCCGATGCTCGACATCTCGTTCTTCCGCAAGCCCCGGTTCACGGCGGCGGCGATGGCCATCACCCTGGTCTTCTTCGCCATGTTCGGTTCGTTGTTCCTGCAGACGCAGTACTTCCAGTTCGTGCTGGGCTACAGCGCGTTGGACACGGGGATCCGCATGATCCCGTTCGCGGCCGCGATGATGATCGTGGCCCCGATGAGCGCACCGATCGCCGCCCGATTGGGGTCGAAGGTGACGGTGGCCCTCGGGCTGGGTCTGGTCACCCTCGGGTTGCTGTCGCTCACGCAACTGCAGGTGGACACGCCCTACGTCAACATCTTCTGGCGACTGATGCTGATGTCGGCGGGGATGGGACTGACCATGGCCCCGGCCACCGAATCGGTGATGGGGTCGCTGCCGCTGCACAAGGCCGGCATCGGCTCTGCCGTCAACGACACCACCCGGCAGATCGGCGGCGCGCTGGGCGTGGCCGTCATCGGCTCGGTATTGGCCACCACCTACGGCGACCGGATCGGTTCGTTCCTTGCCGGACTGGGTCTGCCCCTTCCGCAGGCGGCCGTCGATGCCGCCACCAACAACATCGGTGCGGTGAAGAACGGACTGGTGCCCGCCCTCGATCAGGCGGGAGCGGCGGACGTCGCCGCCCGGGTGAACGCAGTGGCCGATCAGGCCTTCGTCAGTGCCGTGCACTGGGGGGTGCTGGTGGCCGCGGCGGCCACGGCCATCGGTGTGGTGATGGTGCTGGTGTGGCTGCCGGCCCGGGCCACGACCGCCGCGGCGGCCGAACAGGACATCGAGTTCGGGGAGCAGGAGATCGCCGATCGGGTGGCGGCCCGCCGAGCGCTCTGACGTTCTGCGTCGGGACGCTCGTCTAGCCTGCGAACCGTGATCCTCTCCGACCGCACCATTCGCGAAGAGATCGCGAACGGCCGAATCGTCATCGAGCCGTTCGACGACGCCTGTGTCCAGCCCTCGTCGGTCGATCTGCACATCGACCGGTTCTTCCGGGTGTTCCGCAACCACACGATGGGACACATCGACGTGAAGCAGAACCTCGAGGACCTCACCGAACTGCTGGAGATCGATCAGGACGGAGCGTTCATGCTCCATCCCGGTGAGTTCGTGCTCGGATCGACGTCCGAACGGGTGGCCCTGCCCGTCGATCTCGTCGCCCGCCTGGAGGGGAAGTCCTCACTGGGTCGGTTGGGGTTGCTCATCCACTCCACCGCCGGCTTCGTGGACGCCGGGTGGGACGGACAGCTGACCCTCGAGCTCTCCAACGTCGCCAACCTGCCGATCACGCTGTACCCCGGCATGAAGATCGGGCAGATCTCGTTCATCCGCATGACGACGCCGGCCGACAACCCCTACGGGTCGGCGGCGGTCGGCTCCAAGTATCAGGGTCAGGTCGGGCCGCGCCCGAGCCGGTACTGGGAGAACTTCCTCTAGGTGGCCCGCTGGTCGACGAGTTGACGCCGGTTCAGACGACCGGAGTAGTGGTCTCGATCGCCTCGGCGCGCTCGATGGCCTCGAGTACGTGCATCGAGATGTCGGCCACCTTCACCTGATCCTCGTCGACGCCCTGCGACTTCACGCCGTCGTCGATCATGACGTAGCAGAACGGACAGGCCACGGCGATCTTGGTGGCACCGGTGCGCAGCAGTTCCTGTGAACGCTCGACGTTCACCTGCTTGCCGGTGCTCTCCTCCATCCACATGCGCGCACCGCCAGCACCACAGCACATGCCCTTCGTGCCGTTGCGGGCCGCTTCGACGATCTCGACGCCGCCGAGCGAACCGATCACCTTGCGCGGGGCCAGGTACACGT
>JBJTGD010000318.1:0-5813 GCA_046093735.1 Acidimicrobiia bacterium
CGCGTGCCCCCGCGCGGCCGCCCGCCTCGGCTCACGCCCGGTCGCCTCCGTCCACGACATCGAGGGCCGCGACGCTCCCGTACGGCGGCGTCGGGCGCGCCACGTGCGTTCCGAGACGGCTCGGGTGCGCGCCGCAGTCGAGGCGCTGCGCTTCGGCGATTTCCTCACGCTCGGCGCGGCCATGACCGAGAGCCATGCGTCGTTGCGCGATGACTTCGAGGTGAGCACACCGATGCTCGACGCGCTCGTCGAACGGCTGCTGCGCGTCGATGGCGTCCATGGGGCGCGACTCACCGGCGCAGGATTCGGCGGTTGCGTGGTGGCGGTGTGCGACGAGGGAGCGATCGTCGACCCGACTGCGTTCACGGGGCGGGGCTGGATCGTGCAGCCAACAGGAGCAGCACAGCGCACCTGAGCCCCGCCGTTCTCACATGCGATCGAGCAGTTGCGCCTTCTTGGCCTGGAACTCCTCCTCGGTCAGCGCACCGCTGTCGCGCAACTTGCTCAACTGGGCGATCTGATCGGGGATGGAGACACCGCTGTCGGCGGGCCGGACGGTCCCGGCCTGTGCCTCGACGATGGCGTCGGCGGCGTGGCGCGCGCTCTTGACCTCGTTCGCCTCCATCTGTTGGTAGATCTCGTTCTGCACGCCACTCGGGTTCTGGATGTCCTCGAAGCGCTGCGCACCGTCCTTGGAGGCCGATTCGATCTCGAGATCGCCCAGGCCGAGGAGCCGTTCGAAGATCCGCTGGTGGAAGAAGATCGTGTTGATGCGCTCCAGCGGGATCTCGATGCCGTGCTTGGAGATGATCCCCGAACGGAAGATGACCCGATCGGAGGTCAGCACGAAGTGGGTGCTCACCCAGGCGATGTAGCGCTGCACGAACCACACCAGCGTCCCGAAGACGAACAGCGCCACCGGCACGTTGGCCCACGACCAGCCCTGGGCCAGCACGAAGACGGCCACGACCACCGCCACGGCCAGCCCGGCCACCGACTTGGCGAAGAACCACCAGTGCGGATGGAGATCGAGGATCAATTCCTCGCTGGCGTGCAGTTCGCTCTCGGGATACGGCATGACGAGACGCTAGCCCCGGTCCCGATGTCACCGTCGGTGAGTACGGTCTCGCCCCGTGGACTCCTCCCTGTCGCCGGACCGCTCAGCCGCGCATCTGCTCGACGGAT
Organism: Acidimicrobiia bacterium; assembly: GCA_046093735.1. GTDB lineage: Bacteria > Actinomycetota > Acidimicrobiia > Acidimicrobiales > Acidimicrobilacustridaceae > Acidimicrobilacustris. Next base: position 1,186 of record JBJTGD010000318.1, read on the forward strand.
TGAACCCGGCCCAGATCGCCGCGGTGACCAGCGCGGCATCGCCACTGTGCATCCTCGCCGGCGCGGGGTCGGGCAAGACCCGTGTGCTCACCCGACGCATCGCCTGGCGAGCGGCCACCGGCGATCTCGATCCGACGCATGTGCTCACCCTCACCTTCACCCGCAAGGCCGCGGGGGAGTTGACCTCCCGCCTACGCGCCCTCGGACTGCGCGAACGAGTGGCGGCCGGGACGTTCCACGCCGTGGCCTACGCGCAGTTGCGCACGCGATGGGCTGAGCGATCGGTGACGCCGCCGGAGCTCATGACCCGCAAGGTCGGTTTCGTGGCGCAACTCCTGAACCTCACTGAGCGCGCCGCACCGGCCGTGGACTTCGTGGCCGAGATCGAATGGGCCAAGGCCCGCATGATCGATCCCGATGCCTATGCGAGCGCCGCGGCCGCCGCCGGTCGGCGACCGCCGCTCTCGTTCGAAGCCGCCGCTGCGGTGTACGACCGCTACGAGGCCCAGCGTCGAGCCAAGCGCATGATCGACTTCGACGACATGTTGCGCGTCTGTCTGCGAGATCTCGAGGCCGATGAGGGGTTCGCTGCGTCGCAACGGTGGCGGTTCGCCCACCTGTTCGTCGACGAGTTCCAGGACGTCAACCCTCTGCAGTACGCACTGCTGGAAGCGTGGCGGGGCGGCCGCACCGACCTGTGCGTGGTCGGCGATCCGAACCAGGCTATCTACTCGTGGAACGGCGCCGATCCTGCGCTGTTGCGCGAGTTCGCCCGTCATCATCCGGGCGCCGAGGTGGTGCGACTGACCGACAACCACCGCTCGTCGCCGCAAATCCTGGCCGTGGCCAATGCTCTGCTGGTCGGTGGTCGAGGGGTCGATCACGACGGCACCCAGCTGGCGACACGCCCCGATGGCCCCGTGCCCTCGGTGCGTCCCCGGCCCGACGAGCGGGCCGAGGCCGTCGCCATCGCCCGCTCGGTGCGCGATCACCACGCCCCGGGCACGCGGTGGTCGGCCCAAGCGGTGCTGGTGCGCGTCAATGCGCAGATCCCTCTCCTCGAGGAGGCGCTGCGCAGTGCGGGCATCCCGTTCCGCGTGCGCGGCGCAGCCCCACTGCTCGAGCAACCGGAGATCAAGGACGCACTGGGTCGGCTGCGCCGTTCGACGGTCCCGCTCGGCGACGCGCTCCACGACCTCGCCCAGTCGGTCGACGCCGTCGATCCCTCACTCGACACGGACCTCGCCGCCCAACGACGAGCCAACCTCGAGGCACTGGTGCAGATGGGTCGTGACTACCTGGCCATCCAGGACCCGGCGACCGTGGACGGGTTCCTCACCTGGTTGTCCGCCACCACCCGAGCGGACCAACCCGATCCCACGGGCGATGCCGTCGAGGTGTCCACGTTCCATGCCGCCAAGGGCCTCGAATGGCCGGTGGTGCACCTGGCCGGACTGGAACAGGGCTACATCCCCATCAACCACGCCAAGACCCCCGAGTCGTGGGCCGAGGAACGACGTCTGTTCTACGTGGCGGCCACCCGGGCGGAACACGAACTGCTGTGCACATGGGCGCGCTCGCGCACGTTCGGCGAGCGCTCCGTGCCGCGCGAACGATCGGAGTTCCTCGATGCCTTCACCGATGCCTGCGAGGCCCTCGAGGCCGGGGTCGATCCGGTGGCGGTGGGACGCGGCGCCACCGCCCCGGAGTCGCGAACGGCTGCGCGCCCGGCGCGATCGGATCGACCGACGCGCGCCAGCGGAGGTTCACGCCCGCGTTCCCGGGCGGGTTCCTACCCGGAGGGTCTCGACCCGACCGACCGCGACCTGTTCGATGCGCTGCGAGCCTGGCGCTCGGAGCGATCGAAGGCCGCCGACGTACCCGCCTTCGTCGTGTGCAACGACCACACCCTGGCCGAGATCGCGCGACTTCGGCCGTCCACTCCCATCGAGCTGCTCCGCGTGAACGGCATGGGTGAGGTCAAGGTGTCGAGATTCGGCACCGAGATCCTCGAGGTCGTCGGCCGCCACCGCTGAGTGCTGTCGGCTCGGTACGGCGTAAGTGCTGGGTGCCGGCGTCGTTCAGCGGCGCGTCGGGTCCATGAAGCGACTGGGATCGACGGTGATGAACAGACCGTCGGCCTCCGCGCACAGTCGATCGCCCGCGCGCAACGTCCCCTTGCACACCACCTTGCGACCATTGACCGACTCCAGCCACGCCCGGAGGTGCAGTTCGGTGCGCAACGGCGTGGGCGACCGGTCGTGGATGGTGAGTCGACCCGTCATGCCGGCCTGACCGGCGAACGACTGGGCCGCACCCAACGCCTCGTCGAAGATCCCGGCGATGTAGCCACCGTGCAGACATCCGGGTGGCCCCTCGTACAGCGTGCCGAACGTGGGTCGAGCCTCCACCGTTCCGTCGCCGAACGTCATCTCCAACGGCAGCGCCACCGGATTGGCCCGACCGATGAACGGGCTGCGTTCCCGCAACCGATGAGCCTGGTAGACGAAGGTCGGGTCGTCCGCCGATCCATCGCCCGGCGCAGCGGCCGTGCCCTCGGGGACCCCGTCGGCCAGTTCACCGAGCCGGGCGGCGAGCTCGTCGAGTTCGGCGATCGACGCCCCCGTGGTCTCGAGCGACACGGCCAGACGACGGAGCGCAGCGGCCACATCTCGCGCCGACTGCTGCCGGGGCGAGACGGCGCGCAACGTCTCGGCATCCCAACCGTGACCACCCACGCCGAAGGCGTCGGCCGGATCGACCGAGGGTGTGTCCTCGCTCATGCGAACGTGGCGATCACGGGCGCGTGGTCGCTGGGCTTCTGACCCTTGCGAGCGTTGCGGTCGACGACGGCATCGGTGGAGCGGGCGGCCAATGACGCGGTGGCGAGGATGAGGTCTATCCGCAGGCCCCGACCCTGATGGAAGTCACCACCGCGGTAGTCCCAGAACGAGTAGAGCCCGCCCTCGTCGTGATGACGCCGGAACACGTCCTCGAGTCCCCAGCCCTCGATGGCCCGCAACGCGTCACGCTCGGGCACGCTGACATGGGTGTTGCCCACCCACGCCTCGGGACTCCACACGTCCCGGTCATCGGGGCAGATGTTGTAGTCACCGCACACCGCCACCTGCCCGGCGGGATCCTCGCGTCGCTCGAGGGTGGCGCGCAGTCGCTCCAACCACCCCAACTTGTAGACGTAGTGGGGATCGTCGAGAGCGCGGCCGTTGGGCACGTACACACTGGCCACCCGCACCTCGCCGCAGGTCGCCCACAGCACCCGGGCGTCGGTGTCGACCGGTCCGTCGTCGTCCCAACCGGCCACCACATCGGCCAATCCCACCTTCGACAGAATGGCCACGCCGTTCCACTGGCCCTGTCCGTGATGGACGGCCTCGTAGCCGAGGGCCTCGAAGACGCCGGCCGGGAACGCCCCGTCCGTCATCTTCGTCTCCTGCAGGCACACGATCTCCGGGGAGTTGGCGGCCAACCATTCCTCGACCCGGGGCAGGCGAGCCTTGAGCGAGTTGACGTTCCAGGTCACGATCCGGAGCACGGGCGGCAACCTACAGCCTCCCACTCGGGGCCCCATCGGACCCACCGGTAGGCTCCGCGTCCGTGCCTCAGACGACTCCCACCCCCGATGAACTCGAGACCGCGGGCCCCAACGCCTGGCTGATCGACGAGATGCGCGAACGCTGGCAACACGATCCCGAGAGTGTCGGCGAGTCATGGCGCGACTTCTTCTCCGGGTCGACACCGATGAACGGTCACGCCGTCGTGTCGAGCCCCGCCGCCGCTCCGACACCTCCCGCTCCGGCCGCTCCGGCCGCTCCGGCGAGCGCGCCGGAGTCGCGCGCGACGACACCTGGGACGTCACCGGCGACGACGCCGTCGGCGCCCATCGCGCCGAGGGCTCCGGCTGCAGCCGAGCCGCTCCGGGGCGCAGCGGCGCGCATCGTCACCAACATGGAGGCCAGCCTCGCCGTTCCCACCGCCACCAGCTTCCGCGAGGTGGCCACCAAGTTGTTGGAGGTCAACCGCAAGTCGATCAACGGCTACCTCTCGCGCAGTCGGGCGGGGAAGGTCTCGTTCACCCACCTGATCGGCTACGCCGTGGTGCGGGCGATCGTGGACGCCGTCCCCGCCATGAACTCGACCTTCGTCACCGACGCCGACGGCAAGCCGTGCGTCATCCGCAACGAACACCTCGGACTCGGACTGGCCGTGGATGTGGAGAAGGCTGGCGGGCGGACACTGCTGGTGCCGTGCATCTCCGCCGCTGACACGCTGGACTTCGCCGGCTTCTTCGACGCCTACGAGACGATCATCCGCAAGGTCCGGTCGAACACGCTCTCACCCGACGACTTCGCCGGTGTCACCGTGACGCTCACCAACCCCGGCACGATCGGCACCGTGCAGTCGGTGCCGCGCCTCATGCCCGGGCAGGGCGTGATCGTGGGTGTCGGTTCGCTCGATCACCCCACTGCCTTCCGGGGTGCCGATCCGGCCACCATCGCCGCCCTCGGCCTGTCACGGGTGATGACCATCACGTCGACCTATGACCACCGCATCATCCAGGGCGCCGAATCCGGTCTGTTCCTCAAGCACGTCCAGGAACTCCTCATGGG
>JBJTGD010000319.1:0-4557 GCA_046093735.1 Acidimicrobiia bacterium
TCCCCATGAGGTCGCGTCATTGCGCCGGGCCGCCCACGCGGTGGATCGCATCGCTGCGCAATTGCAGGGCGGCGAGATCGCGCTGGTCGGTCGCACCGAGGCGCAGGTGTCGGCCGAGATCTCCCGTCGCCTGCTCGACGAGGGCCATCAACGGGTCAACTTCGCCATCGTGGCCGCGGGACCGAACTCGGCCAGTCCCCACCACGAGCCCGGCGATCGGGTGATCGGGCGAGGTGAAGTCGTGTTGTGCGACTTCGGCGGGACGATGCTCGACGACTGGGGTGTCGGCTACTGCTCCGACATCACCCGGTGCGTGGTCACCGCCGGGCCCTCGGCTCGACAGTCCGAGATCTACGAGGTGCTGTTCGCCGCCCAGTCGGTCGGTGTCGGTGCCGGAGGACCGGGTGTGCCCTGTCAGCAGGTCGACCGGGCCACGCGGGCAGTGATCGACGACGCCGGCCTCGGGGCCCACTTCATGCACCGCACCGGCCACGGCATCGGGGTCGAGGAGCACGAGGATCCGTACATCGTCGAGGGCAATGCCGAGGCGCTGGTGGCGGGGAACGCGTACTCGGTCGAACCGGGCATCTATCTCTCCGGCGAGTTCGGGTTCCGTCTCGAGGACATCGTGGTCGTCACCGCCGATGGCGCCGAGTCGATCACCGTCGCCGATCGTGCGCTGGCGGTGGTCGACGCGTGATCGACTTCGATGCCGCGTCGGTCCTGCTGCAGTGGGCCACCGGCGGGTTGTTCTTCCTCTGGATCACGACGCGGCGACGCGAGGTCTCACTGGGCTACGGGTGGCTCATGCGAGGCACCTATCTCGTCATGGCCGCGGGCGCGGCATGGATCGGACTGTTCGTCATCGAACCGATGGCGGTGCGCGATGTCGCCTCTGTGGGTGTCGTGGTGGCGTCCGGCGTGGCGCTCGTCTCGTCGATCCTGCGCCGCCGGGCCGGTGTGGCCGGACAGGTGGCCCTGGCCGAGGCCCGCAGCGAGCGGGTGGCGTCGATGACCGGTATCGACCGGGCGGCGGCCGACAAGGACGAGGGTGCGCGCGAGTTCGATCCCCGGCTCGATCTGGTGGCACCGGTCATCGGCATCGTCGGCGTGATCGCGGCCGCCCTCGAAGCCGGTGACCCGCACTGGCTGGCCGTGGCCCGCTTCGTCGTCGGCGCTGCGTTCCTCGGCGCCATCACCGATGCGATGCTGCTCGGCCACTGGTACCTCGTGCAGCCCGGACTGCCTCGCGGTGCGCTGCTGGAACTGGTGAGTTGGTGCACGTGGCTGTGGATCCCGGAGGTCCTTCTGCTTCTGGTGCCCACCGGGATGGTCTCGGCGGTCAACGGCACCATCGACGACGGCTACAACGGCCTGCTCACGTGGTTCTGGGTGATGTGTGCGATCACCACCGTTGGGCTGCTCATCACCACACGGCTGGCTCTGCGCGAACGCGCCTACTCGGCGGTGATGGCGGCCACCGGCCTGCTGTACCTGGCGATCCTCACCGCCTTCGGTACCGACCTCGTGGCTCGGGCCCTGTTGTCCTGACCGGGTCGTCGAGGCTCAGCGGGCCACGAAGTACTTGGCCTGCGGGTGGTGGCAGATCAGCGCGCTGGTGGTCTGCTCGGGTTGGTACTGGAATCCGGTGTCCTCGTTCACCTCGATGCCGATGCGCCCTGCGTCGAGCAGTCGGGCCACGGTCTCGTTGTCCTCGAGATCGGGACAGGCCGGGTAGCCCCACGAGTAGCGGCCGCCGCGGTACTGCTGGCGGAACAGGCCGGCCAGTGATGGACCATCGTCACCGGCGAAGCCCCATTCCTCGCGGATGCGTCGATGCCAGTACTCGGCCAACGCCTCGGCCATCTCCACGCCCAGTCCATGCACCAGCAGGTACTCCTGGTAGCGATCCTCGGAGAAGAGTCGGGCCGTCAACTCGCTCACGCGCTCGCCCATGGTGACGATGTGGAACGCGGCGTAGTCGACCTCGCCGGAGTCGACCGGTCGGAAGAAGTCGGCGATGCACAGGTGGGGAGGCGATGACTGCCGGGGATAGTGGAGCCGGGCCAACTCCACACTGCGAGTCGCGTCGCTCCACACGATGAGGTCGTCACCATCGGCGTTGACGGCGAAGTAGCCGTACACGACCTGGGGCACGAGCACGTCGTCAGCCTTGGCCTCGGCCAACTGCTGGCGCAGCAGCGCCCGTACCCGGATCTTGAACTCCTCGTCGGTCTCGGTGACACCGTCGACGGTCTCGGGTCGGAACTGCCACTGGTTGCGGAACAGGGCCGTCTCGTTGAGATAGGCGGCGATGTCGTCGATGGGGATGCCCTTGACGATCTTGGTGCCGAGGAACGGTGGGATGAACACCTCGTTGTCGGTCTGGACCTCAGGGGAACGGGCGGGCAGATCGACACCGACCTTCGGCGCCGCCGTACCCGAGCGGGCGGGGACGATGCTCTCGCTCGGCTCGCGCCCCCAGGAGGGGTCATCGGGTTCGGTGCCCTTGGCGATGGCCCCGAGTCGGTCCATGACCCGCAGGCCCTCGAAGGCGTCCTTGCCGTAGAAGAGGCGACCCTCGTACACCTCGCGCAGATCGCGCTCCACATAGGAACGGGTGAGCGCAGCGCCGCCGAGCAGCACCGGGATCCGATCGAGGCCTCGGGCGTTCAGTTCCTCGAGGTTCTCGCGCATGATGAGCGTGGACTTCACCAGCAGGCCACTCATGCCGATGGCGTCGGCGTCGACCTCGACGGCCTTCTCGATCATCTCGGCGATGGAGATCTTGATGCCGAGGTTCACCACCTCGTAGCCGTTGTTGGTGAGGATGATGTCGACGAGGTTCTTGCCGATGTCGTGCACATCGCCCTTCACCGTGGCCAGAACGATGCGGCCCTTGCCGGTGTCGCCCTCGGTGCGTTCCATGTGCGGTTCGAGATGGGCCACGGCGGTCTTCATCGTCTCGGCCGACTGCAGCACGAAGGGCAACTGCATCTCGCCGGTGGCGAACAGGTCGCCGACGACCTTCATGCCGGCCAGCAGCACGTCATTGATGATCACGAGGGGCGCGAGTCCGGCGGCCATGGCCTCGTCGAGTTCGTTCTCGATGCCGTCGCGCTCGCCGTCGATGATGCGCTGCGACAGGCGTTGTTCGATCGTCCAGTCACTGCGGTCCTCGCGCTCCACTGCGGTGGTCTGCACGTCGGCGAAGATCTCGAGGAGACTCACCAGCGGGTCGTAGCCCTCGCGTCGGCGATCGTGGATGAGATCGAGACTGACCTGTCGCTGCTCGTCCGGGATCCGGTTGAGGGGCATGATGCGGGCGGCGTGCACGATGGCCGAGTCGAGTCCGGCCTCGACGCATTCGGCCAGGAACACCGAATTGAGCACGTGACGCGCCGCCGGTTTCAGACCGAACGAGACGTTGGACACCCCGAGGGTGGTGAACACGCCCGGTAGTTCGGTCTTGATCCGCCGGACGGCCTCGATGGTGGCCATGGCGTCGCCACGCAGATCGTCATCGCCGGTCGACAGTGGGAACGTCAGCGCGTCGAAGATGAGGTCGCCCGGCTCCAGCCCGTACCGGTTCACGGCCAGGTCGTGGATGCGATGAGCGACGCGCATCTTCCACTCGACATCGCGAGCCTGTCCTTCTTCGTCGATGAGCAGGCAGATGACGGCGGCGCCGTAGTCCTTGGCCAGCCGCATCACCCGGTCGAGTCGACTGCCCTCGGCCTCACCGTCCTCGAGGTTGGCCGAGTTCAGGATCGCCCGGCCTCCGAGCCAGACCAGTCCGGCCTCCAGCACCTCGGGTTCGGTGGAGTCGAGCACGATGGGCACGCTCGACTGGGTGGCCAGCAGGCGGGCCAGTTCGTCCATGTCGTCGGTGCCGTCGCGACCGACGTAGTCCACGCACAGATCGAGCACATGGGCGCCCTCGCGCACCTGGTCCTTGGCCATCTGGACGCAGGTGTCGAGGTCGCCGTCGAGCATGGCGTCGCGGAACTTCTTCGAGCCGTTGGCGTTCGTTCGTTCTCCGATGATCATGAACGACGTGTCCTGATCGAACGGCACCATTGAGTAGATGGAGGTGGCACCGGGTTCGTGCACCGGCTCGCGACGCCGCGGGGTGAGGTCGGCGCACCGTTCCACCACGGCGGCGATGTGTTCGGGAGTGGTGCCGCAGCAGCCGCCGATCACGCCGACGCCCAGTTCGGTGATGAAGCGCTCGTGGTGGTCGGCCAGCTCGGAGGGGGAGAGGTCGTAGTGCATCTGCCCGTCGACCACGCTGGGCAGACCGGCATTGGGGATGCACGAGATGGGCATGCGCGCGTGGGCCGAGAGATGGCGAAGGTGTTCACCCATCTCCACCGGTCCGGTGGCGCAGTTGATCCCGATGACATCGGGGCGCAACGGGTCGATGGCGGCCAGCGCGGCAGCCATCTCGGTGCCGGGCAACATGCGCCCGGTGAGTTCCATCGTCACCTGCACCTGCAGCGGTACCTCGCGGCCCTCGTGGGCCATGGCCCGACGGGCCCCGGCCATGGCCGCCTT
>JBJTGD010000320.1:0-13227 GCA_046093735.1 Acidimicrobiia bacterium
TCGGAGATCTCGGCTCGCAGTCCGGTGACCTCGGAGGCGAGTCCGGCCAACTTCTCGACCAACGCTGCGGCACGGGCCGCCACCCGATCGCGTTCCTCTCGACCACGCTCAGCCGCCGTGCGCAGGGCGGCCAGTTCACCGCGCACCTCGGCCGCGGCGCCGGTCGGGGCCGGCACACCGGCCGACCACTCGCCCTCGAAGGCCAGCCGTTCGGCGGCGAGTACCTCCTCGGCCCGGGCCAGTTCGGCGGCCAGTGGCGCGAAGGTGGCGGCCTCGGTCTCGACCTGGGCCAGCTCGCCGGCCAGTCGGGCCGCTTCGGCCTCGAGGGAGGCGATCACGTCCTGATCGACCGACGCGCCACGCAGACGCTCGATGCCCCGCCGTCGTTCGGTGAGCAGCGCCGACAGACCGCGGGCGCGCTCGTTGAGTGACTCGTACTGGGCCAGACCGTCCCCCAGATCATCGCCGCCCATGGCGGTGAGTTCGGCCTCGACCGACACCACGCGAGTGTCGAGTTCGGCCAGCGACCGGCGCAGACGCTCCTCCTCGGTGGCCAACTCGGCGCGCTGTCGGGCGCCGTCGGCCAGTCGGGTGCGCAGGGCATCGAGGTCGCGCCCGGCGATCCACCGACGCAGCGCGGTGAGTTCGTCGACCACCGCTCCGTGACGACGGGCCGCATCGGCCTGCCGTTCGAGGGGGCGCAGCTGACGACGGACCTCGCGCAACAGGTCCTGCAGTCGGAGCAGGTTGCCCTCGGTGGAGGCCAGTCGTCGTTCGGACTTCTCCTTGCGCCGTCGGTACTTGAGGATCCCCGCCGCCTCCTCGATGATCGCTCGCCGTTCCTCCGGACGGGCGTTCAACACCGCATCGATCTGACCCTGCGAGATGATCACGTGCTGCTGACGTCCGACGCCGCTGTCGGACAGGAGATCCTGGATGTCGAGCAGTCGACAGGGCACACCATTGAGCGCGTACTCGCTGTCACCCGAGCGGAACAACGTGCGGGTGATGGTGACCTCGTTGAACTCGATGGGGAGCATCCCCGAGGAGTTGTCGATGGTCAGACTCACCTCGGCGCGCCCGAGCGCAGCGCGCTTGGTGGTGCCGGCGAAGATGACGTCGTCCATCTTCTGCGAGCGGACGGTCGACGGCGCCTGGGCGCCCAGCACCCAGCCGATCGCGTCGACCACGTTGGATTTGCCCGAACCATTGGGACCTACGACGACGGTCACGCCGGGTTCGAGTTCGAGATCGGTGGTGTCGGCGAAGGACTTGAAGCCCTTCATCGTGAGACGCTTGAGGTACATCAGACCTGACAGACCTCGCAGTAGTACGTCGACCGGCCCGACACCTTCACCTTGGAGATGTCGGTGCGTCGACACCGGCGACAGGGCTGCTTCTCCCGGTCGTAGACCTGATGATGGCTCTGGTAGTCGCCCGCCTTGCCGAACAGGTCGACGTACTGACCGTCCGACAGGGTGGAACCGCCGTACTTGATGGCCTCGTGCAGGATCTCGACCAGCGACCGGTACAGACGCCGGATCTCCTGCGTGGTCAACGAGCCCGTCTCCCGGTCGTAGCGCAGACCGGAATCGAACAGGATCTCGTCGGCGTAGATGTTGCCGATACCGGCGATCATCGACTGGTCGGTGAGGAACGCCTTCAACGTGGTGTTGCGCGAGCGCAACAGATGTCCGAAGTCGACCCACGACATGGGCGCCTCGACGGGATCGACTCCGAGCGTCGAGAGCTCCTCGATCTGCGAACCGATCTCGTCGGGTGTGGCGAGGAACATCTCACCGAACGTGCGCGGGTCCACGAAACGCAACTGTCCGCCCTGGGTGAAGGTGATGGTGACGTGGGTGTGCTTGGCCACGACGTCCTTGGGTACGGCGCGTCGCAACTGTCCCGACATCCCGAGATGGACGACCAGCACCTGACCGGAGTCGAGAGCCATGAGCAGGTACTTGCCCCGTCGACTCACGCCGGTGACCTTGACCCCCTCCAGTCCCTTCTTGAACTCGGCCGGGGTCTGACGCTTGATCGACTTGCGACCGACGGTCTCGACCGTCTTGATCTTGCGGCCGACGACGTCCTTCTCGAGTTCACGACGGATCGTCTCCACCTCGGGCAACTCAGGCATCGTCGGACATCCCTTCACGACCGGGAACGGTCACCGTGGCGAAGTGGCCCAGCGCGGCATGGGCCGCCGCCTGTTCGGCCGACTTCTTCGAACGTCCGTCACCCTCACCGACGAGCGCGTCGCCCACCCGCACCCGGGCGAAGAAGCGCTTGTCGTGATCGGGACCCTCGTCGGTCAACTCGTACACCGGTGCCGGCGCACCGAGACGGGCGAGGAGTTCCTGGAGTTCGGACTTGTGGTCGCCGCCACCCGGTTCGGCCACAGCCGCGTGCAGCAACGGCGCGAACAGGGGCACGAACACGGCCCGGGCGGCGTCGAGACCGCCGTCGACGTACACCGCGCCGATCACCGCTTCCATGGCGTCGGCCAGGATCGACTGCTTGGCCCGTCCGCCGCTGGCATCCTCGCCCTTGCCCAGCCGCAGCGCCTCGCCCAGGCCGAGCGAGGTGGCCACTTCGGCCAGCGCCGACTCGTTGACCACCGAAGCGCGGATCTTGGCCAGATGACCCTCGGGCAGTTCGGGATGGGAGGTGAACAGGTGGTCGGTCACCACGATGCCGAGCACGGCGTCACCGAGGAACTCGAGGCGCTCGTTGGAATGGGGCTCACCGCTCTCGGCGCACCACGAACGGTGCGTGATGGCGAGTTGCAGGGGCGCGTCGTCGGCGAACCGATGACCGAGACGGTCGACGAGCAGGGAGACGGCGGAGGGACCCAGTGCCTCAGCCCAACTTCGACATGACGTAATCCACGGCATCGCGGACCGTCTTGAGATCGGCGAGATCCTCGTCCTCGATCCGAAACCCGACACTGCGCTCACCCAGGTCCTCCTCGAGGGCCTCGACCAGTTCGATGAGGGCCAGGCTGTCGGCGTCGAGATCGTCGGCGAAGGAGTCGCCCTCGGAGATCTGGGAGGGCTCGATCTCGAGGATGTCGGCCAGACGATCCCGAACCAGATTCAGCACGTAGGCCCGGTCGAGGGGTTCCTGTCCGACATGGGTCTCTGCGGGCACGTCGGATTCTCCTAGTCGTTGGGGACTCGCCGACTGTAGCGGTGCCGGAGATAGTGCGCTTGTGAATCGGGGCCCGGAACGGGCGTTCCCGACCTTCCCCGAGGACTCAGCTCGGCGGCGCCACCGCCGCAGCCAGATGACCGACCACCCCGCCGCGCACCATGTCCGCCGCCACCCCGACGGCATTGACCATGGCCCGGGCCGACGACGACCCATGACTGATGATGCACACCCCGTTCACACCCAACAGCATCGCCCCGCCGGTGTTCTCCGGATCCATCGACGCGTAGAGCGGCAACAACGAGGGCCACAACGCTCCGGCCGCGCTCCGGGCCTCGTCGGAGGAATCGAAGGCGGCCAGCAGTGCGGTGATCAGGGTCTTGAGCGAGCCCTCGAGGGTCTTGAGGGCCACGTTGCCGGTGAAGCCGTCGGTCACCACGACGTCGACATCGGTGGTCATGATGTCGCGACCCTCGACATTGCCCACGAACTCGGCTCCGGTCGACCCGATCCACGCGCCGTCGGCCAACAACTCGTGCGTCTCCTTGACCAGCGGAGTGCCCTTGGTCGGCTCCTCACCGATCGACAGCAACCCGACCCGGGGACGGGCGATGCCGAAACGATCGGCGGCGAACACCGCGCCCATCTGCGCGAACTGCACCAACCACTCGGCGCTGCACTCGGAGTTGGCGCCGGCGTCGAGCAACACCGTCGGCGTCGACCCCGGCACCGGGATCGGAGTGGCGATCGCCGGACGACTCACACCTTTGATGCGTCCCATCCGCAGCAACGCGCTGGCCATCGTGGCCCCCGTGTTGCCCGCACTCACCATCGCCGACGCCCGACCGTCACGCACTGCTTCGGCGGCCCGCACCAACGACGAGTCCTTCATCTTGCGGACGCTGGCTCCGGGATCGGCATCCATGGCGATGACCTCGGAGGCCTCGATCACCTCGAGTCCACCGGTGTCGCCGAGTTCGGCCGAACGACCGACGAGCACGACCGGCACGCCGAGTTCCGCGGCGGCCATCCGCGCACCCTCGACGATGGCCGCCGGGGCGTTGTCGCCACCCATGGCATCGACAGCGATGGGGAGCATGGCCTCGGATCGATCAGTCGACGTCGAGGGCCTGACGGCCGTTGTACCAGCCGCAGTTGCCGCACACGACGTGCGGGCGCTTCACCGCACCACACCGCGGGCACGTCGAGCGGGCCGGGGTGGTGATGCGCCAGGCCGAGGCCCGACGGCTGCGGCTCTTGGCCTTGGAGGTCTTCTTCTTGGGGACGGCCATGGCAGATCCTGTGCGTGCGAGCGGCCGGGGTCGTCACCCCGGGCGGGGACGGGGGACCTTACTCGCCGCGGTCGTCCGGTTCGAAGTCCAGTCCCGACAGCGCCGCCCACCGGGGATCGACCGGGGCGGCGGGGGCCGTGCCGTCACCCTCGTCGGCCCTCCCCGTGGGGAACTGTTCGGGTGCCGGCCCCAGGCAGTCCTCGGCGCACAACGGCGCCAGGGGCAGGGCCAGCAGCACCGCATCGCGCACCATGGGTTCGAGATCCACGATGTCCTCGCCCATGGCGTAGGTCTCGCCCTCGATCGGGCGGGGCTGGAAGATCTCGCGCACCTGCACCACGGCCCGGCCCTCCACCGGTCGCAGACACCGACGGCACTCACCGGTCCACGGGGCGTCGATCGTGCCCGTGGCCACCAGCCCGTCGCTGAGCGTCTCCAGCTCGAGATCGATCATCACCGGCTCCCCCACCGGCACCCGGGCCGTGGACACCTCGAGGTCATCGAGGGGCACCGACTCCTCCACTCGCCGTCGGGTGCCCGGTCGACGTCGGAGATCGGCGATGCCCACCCGGAGGGGGTGGCGGGCCATGGGTCAGAGCAGGTCCTGGTCGAAGAAGGTGGATCCGTCGACCGGACGTGTGGTGCCCGGTCGAGCGGGGTGTCCCGACGAATCGATCCCGGAGCGACCGTCCTCGTCCCATCGGGAGCGGCGATCATCGACCGGCGCGGCGTAGCGGTCATCGACCACGGTGAGTCTCGGCCGCGACGGTTGGGGTTCGTCGTCCCATCGGTCACCCCACCGGTCGACGTCATCGGACCATGTCTCACCCGTGTCGAGGTCATAGAGAGCCGGCTGTTGCGATCGGCCGGTCACGCCGTAGGAGTCCACATGGCCGGCCGAGTCGCCGCCGAAGGAGTCGGCGGCCATCGATGCCATCGTCGGATCGCTCGCCGATCCCGGCGGTCCGTCGAAACCGTGCTCGGCCGCGGCTGCGGCGTCGGCCAGCAAGTTGGTGCCCTGCAACTTGGCCCGCCCGGCGGCCACCAGTCGCTGCGTGCGTTCCAGCACGATCTCGAAACTGGCCAACTTCTGGTCACAGAAGTCCTCCACCTCGTGACGCAGCCGCAGGGCATCGGTCTCGGCCTCGTCCGCGATCTCGTTGGCCCGGGTCTGGGCCGCCTTGACGATCTCGGTGCGTTCGACCATCCGCTCGGCGCGATCGCGGGCCTGTTCGAGGAAGTCGGCCGCCTCACGGCGCGTGCGGGCGATGAACTGCTCACGTTCCTTCAGCAACCAACGGGCCGCCCGGAGCTCCTCGGGCAGGGCCTCCAGCGCATCGTCGAGCAGGGCGAGGGCCTCGTCCTTGGAGATGACCGACGAGGCCGACAGCGGAACGTCGCGGGCGGTGACGATCAGTTCGCGCAACGACAGCAGGAGGTCCTCGGTCTCGGGCGGGTGGTACTGCGTGCCGACCGAAGGGGGCGTGAGGTCCAGCTCGTCGCCATAGGCGTCGTGTTCGTCGGTCATCGTCCGTACTTCTCCTGCAGTCGGCGGGCGACGGGCGGCGGGACCATCGCAGTGACGTCACCGCCGAACCGGGTGATCTCGCGCAACAGCTTCGAGGCCAGGAAGGAGTTCCCCGAGGTGGAGGGGATGAAGAGGGTGTCGACTCCAGCCACCTTGTGGTTCATCTGGGCCATCTGCAGTTCGGACTCGAAGTCCGACACGGCGCGGAGCCCCTTGACGATGAAGTCGGCACCCTCGTCGCGGGCCAGATCGACGACCAGCGAGGCGAACATGGTGACCCGGACGTTGGGCAGGTGGGCCACCGACTCGTGCAGCATCTCCCGCCGCTCGTCGAGCGTGAACAGCGGCTCGCCCTTCTGCGGATTGCGCATGGCGGCCACCACGACCTCGTCGAACAACCGCGACGCCGTGGCGATGATCTCGAGATGACCGTTGTGGATCGGGTCGAACGATCCCGGGTACAGGACTCGAGTCACGAGATCTCCACTGGGCCGGTCGGTCAGGCTCGCCGCCCGTCCGTTCGAGGTCCGTCCGGGGGCTGAAGGACGCTCACGATGGTATCCCCGTAGGCCTTGCTCCTCAGAGGATGCCACCCCTCGGGGCATGGCAACGATCGATCGGACTCGACGACGACGACGCCCGGACCACCGTCGGCCCCGCGGACGAGGTGGACCAACGCAGCGAACACCACAGCCCACTGCCCATCGGTGAACGCGTAGGGCGGGTCGCACAGCACGAGATCGAACCGGGCCGCCGCGCCCGGTCCCCCGAGCCACGCCAGCGCGTCTCCGGCCACCACGGTGGCGACCTCGGTGAACCCGGTCGACCGGAGGTTCGCCTCGACGGCTGCACGTGCGGCCCGGTCATCGTCGACGAACGTGCAGCGAGCGGCGCCGCGCGACAGCGCCTCGATGCCCAGCGCCCCGGATCCGGCGAACAGGTCGAGCACCTCGGCTCCGACCACGACGTCGAGGCTGCCCAGCGCGTTGAACAACGACTCGCGCACGCGATCGAGGGTCGGACGAGTCCCCTGACCGGCCGGGGTCACCAGTCGTCGACCTCGCGCCGTTCCGGCCACCACTCGCACGAGGTCGAACGTACCCTGTCGGTGTGGAAGCCGAGCTCGGGATGACGTGCATCGATTGCGGGGGCTCGCTCCGACCGCTGTCCTACCCACCGGAGGACGGTTGGGAGCCCGGCGACGTGATCGCCTATCGCTGTCCGGACTGCAACGAACGCTTCGACATCGTCGTCCCCGATCCGGGCGACGACGAGTACCGGGGCTGAGTCGCCGTGGGGATCGATGCCGATGTGCGCAACCTGGTCGGTCGATACTGCGACGCGGTGCTCCGCGCCGACATCGACGTCTTCGCCGACTGTTGGAGCACCGATGCGCGTTGGCACATCCCCGGTGACGGCACGATCGAGGGACGAACAGCGATCACCGAGGTGTTCGCCCGGATTCGTCCGATGTACGCGCAGTGCGTGCAGGAGGTGCTCAACGGGACGATCTCCTACGGTAGCGGTGACGACGCGTCGGCCAGCTGGCAGATCCGCGAGTGTCAGTGGTTCGCCGATGGCACTCGATCCGAACTGGTCGGCGTATACCACGACACCATGGGGCGCGGCGAGGACGGAGTGCTGCGCTTCACCGACCGCGACTTCGAACTCATCGTCCGCACGGCCGCCGACGGGACGACGCGACTCCACCCGCCGCGCCGACCCTGACGGCCGTCAGCGGGAGGCGACGTCGGCGAGGATGTCGGCCAGCGCGTCGGGCCGAGCGACCATCGGCGAATGGTCGCCGGGGAGTTCGCGCACCTCGGCCCCGATGCGCGCCGCGTTGGCCCGCTGGGATGACTCGAGGATGATCGGGTCGTCGACACAGACGATGTAGGTGGACGGTCGGTCGCGCCACGCGGCGTTCGTCATCGTCACCGCGCCGCCGGTGTGGCCCGGACGCAGGTGCTGGGCGAAACTCCGCGCCGTCGCCGGATCGACGTCGGGATAGAAGACCTGCGGTGCGAGCGCCGGGTCGACGAAGGCGACGCCGTCATCGGTGACGCGCATCGACGCCATGAAATCGGCGCCGATCTCGACCGGGCCGCCGCTCGCCGGTTCCCCGACGTCGGGGGCCAGCGCGCACAGGTAGACGAGTCGACCGACGTTGGGGTGTGATCCCGCCGCCGTGATCACTGCGCCCCCGTACGAATGACCGACGAGCGTGACCGGTCCGTCACAGTCGTCGAGCACCGAGGTGACCACGGCCGCGTCGGCATCGAGATCGGTGAGGGGCAGGTCGAACGTGCGGGTGTCGAAGCCGCGCCCGTCGAGTGCGGTGACGAGGAGGTCCCAACAGGCCCCGGTGTGGAAGGCGCCGTGGGTCAGGACGATGGTCGGTCGGGAGGCCATGCGCGCAACCTAGCCGTCAGGACTTCATGAGGAACTCGACATCGTCGGGGCGCAACAGCACATCGATCTCCTCGGCCAGCACCTCGTGATCGGCCAGGTCGGGATCAGCGTCGAGGATCTCCTCGGCCACCTCCCGGGCCGTCACCACCCACTCGCGGTCCCGACGCAACGAGGCCAACTTCAGATCGTTGCGGCCCTTCTGTCGCTCACCCATGATCGTGCCCTCGCCCCGCAGGTCGAGGTCGACCTCGGCCAGTTCGAACCCGTCGGTCGAGCGCACGATGGCCTCCAGACGGGCCTCACCCTCGGGCGTGGTCGCCTCCCCCACCAGCCAGCACTTCGAGCGAGCCGCGCCGCGACCCACCCGGCCGCGCAACTGGTGCAACTGGGCGATGCCGAAACGCGAGGCGTCGAGGATCACCATGATCGTCGCCTCGGGGACATCGACCCCGACCTCGATCACGGTGGTGGCCACCAACACGTCGAGGTCACCGGCCCGGAACCGGCCCATCACCTCGTCCTTCTCGTCGGCCTTGAGTCGTCCGTGCAGCAGTCCCACGCGCAGATCGGCCAACTCGCCGTCGCGCAATGAGGCGAAGGTCTCCTCGGCCGAGCGAACCTCGAGCTTGGCGCTCTCCTCGATGAGCGGACAGACCACGTAGGCCCGGCGACCGGCGGCGACCTCCTCACGCACGTCGTCCCACACCGACGACTCCTCTGCGGGAGTGCGCGCCCACTGCGTCACGATCGGGGTGCGACCCGGAGGGAGTTCGTCGAGCACCGACACATCGAGATCGCCGTACACCGTCATGGCGGCGGTGCGCGGGATCGGCGTGGCCGTCATCACCAACACGTCGGGCACGGCATCGCCCGCGCCCTTGGCCCGCAACGCGGCGCGTTGCTCCACCCCGAATCGGTGCTGCTCGTCGATGACGACCACCCCGAGGCTGTCGAACTCGACGCCCTCGGAGATGAGCGAATGCGTGCCGATCACGATGTCGACGTCGCCCGAGGCCATGTCGGCCAGGATCCGTCGGCGCTCGGCGGCCGGCGGGCGATTGGTGAGGAGGGCCCCGCCGAGGCGGCGGTCCATGCCCGCCTCGCCGAACAGGCTCCCCTCGGCGGTGTCGGGCACGGTGAAGTCGGCCAACAGATGCCGGATGCCGAGATGGTGCTGTTCGGCCAGCACCTCGGTGGGGGCCATGAGTGCGGCCTGATGGCCTCCCTGCACGGCCACCAACATGGCGCTCACCGCCACCACGGTCTTGCCGGCGCCGACATCGCCCTGGAGCAGTCGGTGCATGGGTGCCGGCGCGGCGAGGTCCTCGACGATCTCGGCGATGGCCCGGGACTGCGCGGCGGTGAGGTCGTAGGGCAACGCCTCGTGGAAGGCCGCCACCAGTGGCCCCCCGCCAGCCCCGACGGTGTGGGTGAGGCCGACCGCCGTGCGCTCCAGTTCGCGCTTGCGACGGACCAGCTCGACCTGCACTCGAAGCAGTTCGTCGAACACCAACCGTCGCCGGGCCGCAGTCGCCTCGGCCATGTCCTCGGGCGCATGGATCCCGTGGAAGGCGGTCGTCCGATCCACGAGGTCGAGACGATCGAGCAGCGCCTCCTCGAGCGGTTCGTCGAACTCACCCGAGCGCCGCAGCGTCTCGGCGCACAACTCTCCGATGGTGTCGCTGTCGATCCGCTCCTTGTCGGACTGCGGATAGATCGGCACGACTCGCCCCACCCGCGTACCCAACCGGTCGACGAGCGGATTGGTCATACCGATCCGACCTCGGTAGTTCTCGACCTTGCCGAACAGCGCCACCGTCATTCCAGTCGACAACTGCTTGAGGCGCCACCGCTGGTTGAAGAACGTGATGTCCAGCGCGCCGGAATCGTCGGCCACGGTGATGACCACGAAGTCGCGGCCGTTGCGACTGCGCACCTGACGACCGGAGCGCACGGTGGCGATCAGGACGACATCGTCACCGGGAGCGACATCGGCGATCGACACCTGGTTGGTGCGATCCACATAGCGACGGGGGTAGTACATGAGCACGTCGAGCACCGTGCGCACGCCGAGACGACCCAATGACTCGGCGGTCTTGGGTCCGACCCCCTTGAGTTCCGTGACGTCGAGACCGTCGAGTTGACCCAGTCGACGTCCCACGGCTCACTCGATGCCGAAGAGGTACGGGTACAACGGTTGGCCGCCGTGGTGCACCTCGACCTCGCATCCGGGCCGATTGTCGTGCACCCACACCTCGAGGTGTCGGGTCACCGCCGGCGATGCACCTTCGCCCTCGATGATGGTCACGATCTCGTGACGGTCGTCGACGAGTTGGTCGAGCAGACGATCGGCGGCCGCGGCCAGATCGGGCGCGATGCTGACGATGCCGTCGCGGGCGATGCCCAGCCAGTCGCCCTCGGCGATCCGACCGGCGTCGCTGCTGGAGTCGCGCACCGCCCGGGTGACCTCACCGGCCACCACCCGCGACGCCGCCTCGGCCATGGCCGATGCGTTGGCGTCCGAATCGGTGCCCGGGTCATACGCCAGCAACGACGCGAAGCCCTCGGCCACACCCCGGGTGGGCACCACGCGCACGTTCTTCGTGGTCATGGCGTCGACCTGTTCGGCCACCGGGATGATGTTCTTGTTGTTGGGCAGCACCACCACGTCGGTGGCCGGGGCCGACTCCACCGCCTCGAGCAACTGTGCCGTCGACGGGTTCATGGTCTGACCGCCCGTCACCACCACCTGCACGCCGAGCGAGTGGAAGATGCGGCGCACCCCGTCGCCGACGGCCACGGCCACCACGGCGCACGGCACCGGATCATGAGTGGTCGCCGGTTCGGGCGTCATGGGTTCGGCCTCGCGCACCCAACGCTCCTCCTCGACCTCCTCGAGCAGATCGGTGACGCGGATCGAGCGCGGTCGTCCGACCTCCACGCCCGCCTCGATGGCCGGACCGATGTCGTCGGTGTGGATGTGACAGTTCCAGAGGCCGTCGCCGCCCACCACCACGATCGAGTCACCCAACGTGGCCCACACGTCCTTGAAGCCGACGACGGAGTCATCGGGGGCCTCGAGCAGGAACATCACCTCGTAGCGCAGATCGGCCACACCGCCATGTCCACCACCCGCATGCACGGATTCGAACTCGGCGAGGAACTCGGGCGACGCGCCACTGGCATCGACGTCGGGTTCAGGCACCGGTCGACCGCACACGATGTTGAGGGCGACATCGAACAGCAGCATCAGACCCGTGCCGCCGGAGTCGACCACCCCGGCGTCGCGCAGCACCGGGAGCATCTCCGGCGTGCGGGCCAACGCATCGGTGCCACTGGCATGGGCCGCCTCGAGCACACCGAGCAGGTCAGATCCGGCGTCGCAGGCCACCCGTCCCCCCTCGGCGGCCACGCGCACGACGGTGAGGATCGTGCCCTCGACCGGCTTCATCACCGCGCCGTAGGCCGCAGCGGCGGCATCATCGAGCGCGGTGGCGACGACGGTCCCGTCGATCTCGCGGCCCTCGGCCCCCGCCGACCGCAGTGCCGCGGAGAAGGCTCGGAGGATCTGCGAGAGGATCACGCCCGAGTTGCCGCGCGCCCCCATGAGCGAACCGTGGGAGATGGCCTGGCACGTCGCGTCGAGGTCCGGGCCGGCGCCGTCGAGCTCGGCCACGACCGACGCCATCGTCAATGCCATGTTCGTGCCCGTGTCGCCGTCGGGCACGGGATAGACGTTGAGACGGTTGATCGTCTCGCGATGGGCGGCCAGCGTGTCGGCGTAGCCCCGGATGAGGTCGCGCAGGTCCTCGGCGGTGAGGCAGGTGGCGGTCGGCACGGGCCGAACACTACCGATCCGACTGGCTGCGGCCCCGGGCCGACTCAGCCGGTGAACGCCGGGGGCACCGGAGCGGGACCAGGGGGCTCCGGCGTCGGGCCCGGCGGTGGCGTGGAGGGACAGGCCGCCACCCCGATCGGACCGGCACCCACCGTGATCGTCTGCGTGACGGTGTTCGTCGCGCCGTCGATCACCGACACCGTGGTGGCGCCGGAGTTCGTCACGTAGATGGTGCCCGACCACACCGCCACCCCGAACGGTCCAGCTCCCACCGGGATCGTCGCCGTGACGGTGTTCGTCGCGCCGTCGATCACCGACACCGTGTTGTCGCCGTTGTTGGCCACGAAGATCTTTCCCGACGCCGACACCTCCAACCCGTACGGCGTCGCGCCCACCGTGATGGTCGCGGTGACGGTGTTCGTCGCGCCGTCGATCACCGACACCGTGCCGTCGTTGGAGTTGGTCACGTAGACCGTGCCCGACGCCGAGACCGCCACATCGACCGGCTGGATACCCACCGGTATCGGCGTCACAATGTTGGTCACGCTGTCGATCACCGCCACCGTGTCCGATCCCGACTCGGCCACGTAGACCTTGCCCGACGGCGACACCGCCACGCCGGACGGTTGCGAGCCCGTGGGGATCGTCGCGGTCACCGTGTTGGTGGCGCCGTCGATCACCGACACCGAGTCGTCGGAGCCGTTGGCCACGTAGACGTCACCCGATGGCGCGACGGCGAGGAAGGAGGGGCCAGTCCCCACCGGGACCGTCGTCGTCACCGTGTTGGTCGCGCCGTCGATCACCGCCACCGCGTTGGCTGCGTTCTTGGCCACGTAGACGGTCCCCGACGGCGCCACCGCCACCCCGACGGAGAAGTCGCCCAGCGGGATCGTCGCCGTCACCGCGTTGGTGGCGGCATCGATCACCGACACCGAGGTGTCTCCACCATTGACGACGTAGACCGTGCACGCCGCACTCGCCGACGCTGGCGCAGCAGCCAC
>JBJTGD010000321.1:0-2257 GCA_046093735.1 Acidimicrobiia bacterium
CGCGTTTCAGCTCCGACGGCGCAATGCCGCCGAGCCACACGTCGGGTGGGTTCTGGCGAGGCTTGGGTTCCACGCGCAGTTCGTCGTAGTTGAAGAACCGACCGTGATGCGTCACCTTCTCCTGGGTCCAGCAGGCGCGAAGCACGGCGAGTGACTCGTCGAAGATGGCGGCGCGTTCGGTGCGCTCGACGCCGAATGCCTGCTGTTCGTGGGTGTCGGCAACGCCGAGGCCAAATGCGGGCAACAGGCGTCCGCCCGACATGCGGTCGAGGGTGGCCAGTTCCTTCGCGAGAACGATCGGATTGCGGCCCGGGAGCACCATGACGCTCATCCCGAACTTCAGCTTCGTGGTTCGGCCGGCGGCGAAAGCCATGGCGACGAGCGGATCGGGTGCGGCACCACCGATGCGCTCGGAGAGCCACAACGAGTCGAAGCGCAGGCGTTCGAGAGCGTCGACAACGGTGCCGAACGACTCGTCGTTGAGGTTCGTGCGGACGCCGAAGCCGTAACCGATGCGGATCTTCATGGACGCTCGCTGCCGTGTGGTCTCAGGCCCGGGCGAGTCGCTCGAGGATGTCGGCGGTCTCGACGGGCCGGGACGCGAACGGAGAGTGGTCGGTCTCGAGCGTGAACACCTCGTTGCAGCGGGCCGACATGATGCGTTGGTGCTCGTAGGCGATCGCCCCGTCGAGCGTGCACTCGATGTAAGTGGAGGCGATCTTCTTGCGGGGCGACCCGGTGACGGGCTGCATGAAGGTGGCGAACGGTTGCGGGCACAGGCGTGCATTCGATGCCTCGGTGGTGCCCGTTGGGCACTCGCCGTAGAAGGCGACCTCCGTGTGGGCGGGGTCCACGGTGGAGGCGGTGCCCTCGGCATTCGGGCGGATTGCTGCGCCGAGCGGGACCTCGACGGGGGGGAGCGACTGCAGGTACGGCATCAGCGCCTCGCCCTCCTCGAGTGCGAACGCAGTGAGGTACACGAGGTGATCGACGTTTGCAGAGTGGCGACTGGCTGCCTCGGTGATGACTGCGCCGCCGTAGCTGTGCCCGACGAGCACCACCGGGCCGTCGATGCGGGAGAGCGTGTCGGCGACGTGCTGTGCGTCGCCGTACAGATCGCCGAGGGGCAGCGGTGAGACTCCATGACCCGGGAGGTCGACGGCGAGCGAGGGGATGCCACGGCGGTCGAGTTCGGCCTGCAGGGCGGCGTAGCACCAGGCTCCGTGCCAGGCGCCATGAACGAGGAGGACGGTCTTCGCGGGCATGGGTTCATGTTGTCACGTTTCGGGGCTGGGAGACCCTCCCGATCTAGCCTCCGGCCATGACCACCGACCTCGCCGTGAACCCCGCCGCATTGTTCCGACTCGACGGGAGGGTCGCAATCGTCACCGGTGCGTCAGCCGGTCTTGGCGAGCGCTTCGCCAGGGTCCTGCATTCCGCCGGTGCACACGTGGTGCTGGCTGCGCGGCGCCTCGACCGTCTCGAGGTACTCGCGCGCGAACTTCCCGGATCACTCGCTGTCGCCTGCGATGTCGCCGACGAGGCCCAACGCGTGGATCTCGTCGCCCAGACGGTTGCACGTTTCGGGCGGATCGACATCCTCGTGAACAATGCGGGTATCACACAGGTAGTGGGCATCGAGAACGAGGAGATCGACTTCTTCCGCCGGGCCATGGAGGTGAACGTCACCGCCGTGTGGCACCTGTGCAAGCTTGTTGGCCCACACATGATGGCGACCGGTAGCGGGAGCGTGATCAACGTTGCCTCGATGCTCGGCATCGTGGGTGGAACCCCGGTGAAGCAGGCGAACTACTGCGCGAGCAAAGGTGCGGTCGTCAACATGACACGCGAGTTGGCGCTGCAGTGGGGGCGCAAGGGCATCCGCGTGAACGCGCTGTGTCCCGGCTGGTTCCCCTCGGAGATGACGGCACCGATGGACGGCGACGAGGCATCACAACGTTTCGTGCGGCAGAACGCAGCGATCCCGCGCATGGGGGAGTCGCAGGAACTCGACGGGCCACTTCTCCTGCTCGCCAGCGACGCAGGCGGGTACATGACCGGACACGCGCTCGTTGTCGATGGGGGATGGACCGCGCACTAGGCTCGTCCCGTCATGGAGCCACCGGAGGCGAAGGCGACCGCTACTGCGGGAGCGGTGTTCCGAGATCGTTTCGTACGGCTCGTCCTCACCGGGTCGTTCCTCCACGCCGGTGCTGTGATCGCGCAGTTCACTGCGCTCGGCAAGTTGGTCTACGAC
>JBJTGD010000322.1:0-3248 GCA_046093735.1 Acidimicrobiia bacterium
GATCGGCTCATCGACCTCTACCGGCGACAGGCGTCGACCGGCGATCATCCCGAACGCATCGCCGCGGTGCGCGACGACGTGGCCCAGTCGTGGATGGAGGCCGAGGCCTACCGGTTGGCCACCCTCGCCGACGTCACCGGAGATCGAGTGCCCGACGAGCAGGGCCCGCTCGATGCCCAGCCCGTCGAGGGCGGCGATGTCATCGGCCACCCGCGTGGGCACGTCATAGCCGTCGGCCGTGACCGTCGACGGCGCGAATCCCCGCCGGGTCAGGCCGACGACCCGATGACCGGCGGTCAGTCGAGGGGCGAGGTCGTCGAACACGGCCGCCGAGTCACCCAGCCCCGTGAGCAGCACGATGGGCGGACCCTCCCCGCCCCAGTCGCGATACTCGAGCAGCACGCCGTCCGCTCCCTGCACGAATCCACTGACCGGTGGGGCGCTCACGGTCGACGCGGTGTCGTCACCTCCGGCCGATCCCGACGAACACGAGGAGAGGAGGACGGCCACCAGCACGACGGCCGCACCGGCACACCGACACCGACGCCGACGCCGACGCAGACGCCGACGATCAGTCGACACGGGGCATGATCATCCACGGCGGCGCCGAATCGGGCGATCCGAACACGAGTACCGATGCCCGCAACGGGTCACCGGCGAACTCGAAGGTGATCGGGACTCTCGAGCCCTCGATCTGGAGGGGGAAGAGGCCAGAGAACGTATCCCCGTCGAGCGGCTCGAAGAGCAGCTTCGTCGTGCCGTTCGGGCCGAGGCGCAGTTCGAGCCCTGGACCACTCGAGACGACCGTGACCGGGCCGAAATAGCCGTTGGCGTAGGTGCCGACATAGGCCGTCATCGGTCGGGCAGCGGCCGGCGACGCGGGTTTCGTGACGACGCTGGGCGCGATGAGCGATGCGAGACCGGGCCCCCAGAGGTCGACGAGCCAGTTCCGGCCGGGCCGACCGTGGAACAACACGTCGACGTACTCGTCGGCGATGGCCTCAGCGGCGCCCACCGGCTGCGCGTTGGTGAGCACGACGATGCCGAAGCCGAGTTCGGGAAGCAGTCGAAAGGTGGTGCCGGCGCCATGGTCGAACGCTCCCGAATGCGAGAGCGCCAGTAATGAAGGCTCGATCAATGACGTGGACACGTCCCAGGCCAGTGCGTACTCGTCGGCAACGGTGTTCGGATCGCTGTCGGCCTCGGTACGGATGTAGGGCCGCTTGCTCTCGGCCAACGCCACGGGGTCGATGATCTCGCGGCCGTCGAGACGACCTTCACCGAGTTGCAGCAGCATCCACCGGTTCAGATCGATCACGTTGGAACTGGCGCCGCCCGCCGGAGCCTGAGCATCGGCATTCCGAGTGAACAGGGCCTGAAACCTGCCGTCGAATCGGGCATGGAGACGGGCGGCATTTTCACGAGCGACGAAGTCGGCATACGAGAACGAGGTCGACGTCATCCCCGCCGGCGTGAACAGCACCTCGTCGGCCATCTGGGCGAACGACGTCCCGTAGGCGGCCGCGGCGGCCAGACCACCGACGGTCAGACCGAAGTTCGAATAGGAGTACTGAGCCCGGAACGGACCGAGGGGCAGAGAGCGCAGTCGCGGGATGATCTCGGCCTGGGAGTAGCCGAACTGCTCGAGGATGTTGCCGGCGTCGCCCGGTAGACCGCTGCGGTGGCTGTACATGTCGGCGACGGTCACATTGGCCGTCACATAGGGATCGCTGAGGGCGAAGTCGGGGAGTTCGCTGACGATGGGCTGGTCCCAGGCCACGAGGCCACGACCGACCACACCGGCCACGGCTGTCGACCCGAGCGGCTTGGACACCGAGGCCAACTGGAACACCGTCTCGGCGTCCACGGCGAGGTCGGTACCCGCTTCGCGCACGCCATAACCCTTGGCGATGACGACCTCACCGTTGTGCACGACCCCGACGGCCACACCGGGCACGCCGGTGGCAGCCATGACTCGGTCGACGATGGCGTCGAGCGTCGGTTCAGAGCGGGTGACGACGCCCGGATCGAGCGACACCGGTGACGCCGGCGACGAACTGGTCGTGCCCGATGAGCAGGACGAGGCGATCACGGCCATGGCCAGCACGACGAGGCCGAGCAGCGCGCCGGCGCGGCGGACGCTCATCAATAGAACTGTTCGACCGCCACCAGGCGCGCCGTGGCCCGGGCCAGATCAGCGGTGGCGTGATCGTCGTCACCGCGTTGCACAGCGGCCTCGGCCCGTTCCCGGGCCCGGCGAGCGCGTTCGACGTCGATCTGCGAGGACAACTCGGCCAGATCGGAGAGGATCTTCACGTGGTCGTCACTGACCTCCACGAAGCCTCCGTGCACGGCGGCCACCTCGCGACCACCCTCGGCCAGCGTGATCTCCACCACCCAGTTGTCCAGCGCGCCCACGAACGGTGCGTGGCCCGACAGGAAGGCGATGTCACCACCACCAACGGTGCGCGCTCGCACCATGGTGGCGTCACCCGAGAACAGCGTGCGCTCGGGCGAGACGAGCTCGACGGCCAAGGGCATCAGGCGTTGGCCTCGAGTTCGCGGGCCTTGGCCCGGGCGCTGTCGGCGTCACCGACATTGAGGAAGGCCTGCTCGGGCAGATCGTCGAGATCACCGTTGACCAGCTGCTCGAACGAGTCGACCGTGTCCTCCACCGGCACGAAGATGCCCGGCATGCCGGTGAACACCTCGGCCACGAAGAACGGCTGCGACAGGAAGCGCTGCACCTTGCGGGCCCGGTCGACCGTGATGCGGTCCTCTTCGGAGAGCTCGTCGAGACCGAGGATGGCGATGATGTCCTGCAGTTCCTTGTAGCGCTGCAGCACCTCCTGCACGCGACGAGCCACGTTGTAGTGGCGCTGACCGACGATCTCGGGGGCGAGGATCGTCGAGGTCGAGGCCAGCGGATCCACCGCCGGGTAGATGCCCAGCGAGGCGATCTGACGCGACAACTCGGTGGTGGCGTCGAGATGGGTGAAGGTGGTGAACGGCGCCGGGTCGGTGTAGTCGTCGGCGGGCACGTACACGGCCTGCAGCGAGGTGATCGAACGACCGCGGGTGGAGGTGATGCGCTCCTGCAGCTGGCCCAGGCGATTCTCGTCCGCAGGCTGGCTCCCCACATTGCCGACTGGAAGGTGCTCCGGTTCAGCATGTTCGGCACGGCCGCGGTGATGGCGCTGTTCTTCTTCGCACCCTCGGGCAACAACCTGTGGGTGCTTCTGCCGGTG
>JBJTGD010000323.1:0-5737 GCA_046093735.1 Acidimicrobiia bacterium
GTTCCCGCCCGACCACGCGAAGAGCGGCCGAGACAACTGATGCACGATCTGCGGATCACTCGACCGCGCCGAGCGCACGGGACCGACCGGATCGACGAGATCGGAATGGAACACGAGCACGAATCGAGTGATGCCCTCCACCAACACCTCGAACACGACGTCGGCCTCGTTGAGACCCGACTGCGGACGACCATCGGCGCTGTTGTCCATCTTCACCGAGATGGCCGGATGGGGTTGCACTCCCGCGTCCTTGTCGGGAAGGCCCGTCAACGGCCACACCGGAAGTGTCGTGGTGGTGGTCGACGTCGTCTCGACCGGATCGTCGGAGGCGCCATCGCCATTCGATCGACTCATCACGAGCACGACGACGAGACCGACGACGATCACGGCGGCGCCGGCCGAGATGGCGAGGATGTGGCGGGTCCGGGCCGTCACAGGAGTTCGAGGACCTCGATGCGATCGTCGAGCGGCCACTGACCGGAGGGATCAGCCAGCCACAGAGGCGCAGTGGCCGCATCGGCACCCGCCACCCGGGTGGTGCCACGTCGACACGCCGCCAGCGCACCCGCCAGTCCCGGCGGGTACCGGGTGATGCCGACGGCCTCGCGGTCGAGGAGCACGTCACGGTCGGGATCGTCGAGGATCGATGACCCACCCACCAGCGTGCGGATCACCTTCACGTCAGGAGCGCGGTCCATCGCCAATTCGCTCACCACCGCGGCAGCGTCACCCCGACGGATCTGGACCAACGCCCGAGCCACGACCCCTTCGAGTTCGACCCGGCTGGCCGCACCGAGCAGACCCGACGTGACCATGATCGCCGGGGAGCCACGACCGTCGTCGACGACGAGAAGGTTGCACCCCTCATCGTCGAGGACGCGAAGATCCGTGACCTCGACGCCGACCGAGGCGCCGAGTCCACCGACGAGATTGCAGAAGCCCGCCGCAACGGGCACGTCGGCCGCCGGCCTCGTGGGAAAAGCATCGACGATGCGGCGGTCGGTCGAGGTCCCGAACCGACGCACGCGGACCACCGTGACGGCCACCGTGAGGACGAGACCGAGCGCGAGTCCCACCACCGAGAGCATCACCGTGAGGATCGCCGTGAGCACGAGCCCCAGCGAGACCACCGGCACGGCCACGGCGACCGCCTGACCGCGCCTGCCGTCCCGACGCTGTTCGATCGTTGCGGTCACGGTGTCCCTCGGAAACGCGGTCGATCACCAGAAGGTGACCATCGGACTGGACACGAACCCTACCGGCGCCGCAGGACTCGCTCGAAGATGTCCTCGTAGTGCCCGGCAAGTCGATCCATGGAGAACTCGGTGGTCCGGGTGCGACCCGAATCGACGAGCGACGCCCGCAACTCGCCGTCGTCGAGGACCCGGCGGAGGGCTTCCGCCAACGCCGGCGCATCACCGGGCGGGACCAGCAGGGCGTCACGGCCGGGACGAGCAACACGCGCGTCCCCGGGGATCCCCGGGCCCACCACGGCGGCGCCGGCCGCCATCGCCTCCAGCAACACCACCCCGAACGACTCTCCCCCGAGCGAGGGAGCGCAGAACACCTGCGCCGTGCGCAGCCGACGGAGCTTCTCGGACTCCGAGATCCGACCGAGCCATTCGATCCGGGGATCACCCGCGGCGCGGGCCCGCACGCCGGCCGTCTGCGGACCCTCTCCGGCCACCCAGAGCCGCACATCGGGCGGCAGCTCGGTCATCGCCTCGAGCAGGACGGCGAGACCCTTGCGGTCCTCGTGTCGGGCCACGAACAGCACCGTGGGCGTCGTGGCACGCTCGCTCAGCAACCCGGGCGAGCCGGAGGAGCCGAGTTCGACCCCGTTGAACAGCACCTCGTACTCACCGCCCACGGCGGCCTCGGCCATGGCCCGGGCCTCCTCCGACACGGCGACCCGGGCGTCGAGTCGGCGAGCCATCCAGCGCACCACGGGATT
The DNA here is from genome assembly GCA_046093735.1 of Acidimicrobiia bacterium. Lineage (GTDB taxonomy): Bacteria > Actinomycetota > Acidimicrobiia > Acidimicrobiales > Acidimicrobilacustridaceae > Acidimicrobilacustris. Next base: position 1,955 of record JBJTGD010000323.1, read on the forward strand.
CAGCCAGCGATAGGCCGCGATCTCCCCGGCGGCGTGGAAGGTGCCCACGAGGGGCTGTGCCTTGAACACCACTGCGGTCTGGGCCACGCCCGGGGCGAATGGTTCGTGCACGTTGACGATGTCGAAACGCTCGTCGCGCAGGGCACGGATGGTGCGCAACTGTGCGGACGGATCGGGAGCGATCGGCGCCACCGAACCGTTGACCGCCGTCGGAAGACTGTCGCCGAGGGGCGTCACCCCGGCATCGGGTGGTGGACCGTCACACGGACCCAGCACGCGCACGTCGTGACCACGCTCGCGCAGCGCTCGGGCCAGCGACAGGACCTGGCCCTGGACACCACCGGGGAGCGTGAGGCTGTAGGGGCAGATCAGGCCGATGCGCATATCAGCTGCGCACCGCCGACGGCCCATGGGCCGGACGCGGGTGCGGCTTCCCGATGCGTTCGAGTTCGTCGTAGTCACTGGGCCAGTTCGGTTGTTGGAGGTGCCACTGCTCGGGCGCCCGACGGATGAGGTCCTCGAGCACGGTGGCCAACTCGACGGTGATCCGGCGCACGTCATCGCGCAGACGTCCCTGGCGATGCACGTCCATCGGCGGCAGCACCAAGGCGCGATGACCGGAGCCTTCGTCGAAGTAGACACCCACGGGGAGGAGGGCGGCGCCGGTGCGCAGGGCGACGGTGGCGGGGCCGCCGGGGATGGTGGTCACCTCACCGAAGAACTCGACCTCCACCCCGTCGCCGACGATGTCGCGATCGGCGAGCAGACACACGACGTGGTTGTCGGCCAGGGCGTGGAGGACCGCTCGCCCGGCATCGGGACCGAGGGGCACGATCTCCATGCCCAATTCGCGTCGGAACTCCGCGAAGAACTCGAACAGCGCCGGGGGTTCGACCGGTTCGACCACCACGGTGACCTTCACCCCCATCACCCTGGTGAGCCAGAACCCGGCCCACTCCCATCCCCCGAGATGGGGCAGCACGACGACCACTCCGCGTCCGGCCGACAGTGCATCGGCCACATGGCCGTAGCCCTCGATCGCGAATCCCCAATCGACCTCCTCAGGGGTCAGTTGCGGCAGGCGGAACGAGTCGACCCAGTAGCGGGCGTAACTGTCGAAGGTGGCGTCGACCGCACGATCAAGCGACGTGCCGTGAAGGGTGGGGTCGGCCCGACGCAGGTGCCGAGCCACCAACATCCGCCGTTCCCGTGACGCGGTCGCCGCCAGTCGACTGAGCCCGCGCGCCGTCAGGTCGGCCAATGGTCGCGGCAAGGTCCGCGACACCGCAGCGCCCGCTCGATAGGCCGCGGTGACCGGATCGGGAATGGGCATCGTCGACTACGGGCGACGGCGAGACTGCAGGTTCTGCCGCCACTGCGACGTGCCCTTGCGCGCCACTCGCGCCGCACGACGACGGGTCGACCTCCGGGTCACTGCCGGCACCGGTCGCTCGACGGAGGCCTGACGCCACACCTTCACGAACCGCTGCACGGCGGTGACGAGCGTGAGCACGAGCATGATCCACAGCACCGGCACCAGCAGGGCGGTGAACAGCAGACCGAGGCCGAGCAGGATCACCCGTTCGGCCCGCTCCATGACACCGCCACGGGCATCGAATCCGAGCGCCTCGGCCTTGGCCCGCTCGTAGGAGATGATCAGCGACGCAGCGAGAACGGCCATGGGCAACAGCGGTGCCGCCCCACCATCGGTGCTGCTCAGGTACCAGGCCACTCCACCGAGCAGCATGGCGTCGGAGATGCGGTCCGCCACCGAGTCGAAGAAGGCGCCGCGCGGACCGGCTGTTCCCGCCGCCTTGGCCACCGCGCCGTCGAGGGCATCGGGGAGACCGGTCAACACCAGCAGCAACAGTCCCAGTGAGGGGTGGCCCGTGCCGATGGCCACCGCGGCGCACGCCGACATGAGCACCCCGAGGGCGGTGAGTCGATCGGCGGTGATGCCGGCGCGCAGCAACTTGGCGCCGACCGGCTTCAGGCCCTTCTCGATGTTGGTACGCCACCGGCCGTCGAGCACACGGGCCTCCTGTCGAACATGGAAACGGTAGCAGCGAGCCCTTGGCTCCCCCGGTAGCCCGCCGGAGACGGGGCGAACGGCCCGGTAGGGTCGGTCGGTGAGCTCGCCCGGGACCAACCCCACCGATGCCGTCGTGGCCATGCGATCGTGGCCCCGCCGGTACAGGGCCGAACTCCTGCCCGTCGACGAGCCGGTGGTCGAGACCCGGGCCGTGACCATCGGGCCGGGAGGTGTGTCGGCCACCGATCTCGCCGCTGACACGCTCCGGTCGTTGACACTCCTCGAACGGGCCCTCCATGAGGTGCTCGTCGCCGACGAACCCGTCCTCCATCCGGCGATCGCCGACCGGGCGGCGCGTCACTGGGAAGCCGCGGTGTCCGAATCCCCACAGTCGGTGCTGGCCCAGCTCGATGATCGGGCCGAGTCGTTCGCTGCGGCCATCGAGCGAACCGACGCATCGGAGTGGACCCGCGGAGGGGTGAGCGCCGGACGCCGGATCTCGGCGCTCGATCTGGTGCGTGAGGCGGTCGACACGGCGGCGTCGAACCTCAGGGAGATGACCGCCCTGCTGGCCTCGCTCGACTGAGCCTCACTTGGAGAGGGCGGCCCAGTCCTCCGGGTTGTCCTCCACGAACCATTCCACGATCGAGCCGTCGACACCGTCGACCAGCACCAGACCGCGGGTGACCGGAGGATCCTCGGCGCTGTAGAGCAGGATCCTCCACGTGGGTCGGCTCAGCAGTCCGCGCCATCCCATCTGCGCCGACGCGTGGCCGACCGGGAAGCCCACCTGACGCGTGGCGGCGACCAGGGCGTCGGCCTCGTCGACGTCGAGGTTCCATCCCGCCACGAAGGAGTAGAGCCCGAGCAGGGCGAGCAGGACCGCAGCGATGACGATCCCCTGATTGAGCAGGACGGGGTCGTCGCCCCGACGGACGATCCACGCCGCCAGGCACACGAGGGCGATGGCCCAGTACAGATACGCGGGGATGCGCCGTCGATTGTTGTTGGGGAACATGTAGGGCCCCACGTAGCCCGCGGCGTCGAGATCGGCGGGGAGTTCGTCGCGGAACTCGGCGTCGCTCACGCCTCCGCCATCGACTGCGCCTGTCTCGCGCTCGTCACCGGATTCATCGGGGGTCATCGGCGGGGACGCTACCGGGCCGCGACCGAGCACCGCACACCGGTGGGCGTCATCACGAGGCGCGGACCTTCACCGGGATCGAGACGACACCGGCGTTCATGAATCCGAGGTTGAGGGTGAACTCCTGGCCGGCGACGAGCGGCTCGGCGAGGTCGAGCAACATGATGTGGTACCCGCCCGGCTCCATGCGGAGCGTTGCTCCCGCGGGGATCTGGATCGAGGAGACCTCCCGCATCGACATCATCTCGGGTGCGCCCGACGGGATCGACGTCGACGAAGGCCCGACCGAGACCGTCGTGGTCTCGTGGATCTCCGCCGCTCGGGCCACCGACGATGCCACCGAGGCCGACAGCAACTTCTCGACGCGCTCGGTCGTGTTCTCCACGGTGACATAGGCCGCGCCGGCGCCCGAGGACATGGCCGAGGCGCGGGCCCATGCATCCTTCAGGATCAGGCCTTCGGCCTCGACCTGCGAACCACCGGATCCCGAACACGCCGACACCACGAGCAGCAGCGAGGCAGCGAGGGCGAGGGCGAGGGCGAGGGTGCTCAGCGAGCCGGTGCGGCGGGGGGTGGTCATGCATGCTCCATTGAGATTTCCGGGGGG
>JBJTGD010000324.1:0-5083 GCA_046093735.1 Acidimicrobiia bacterium
GTCTCGGTCACGCCGACTGATCCCGTCGGGCTGCGAAACGACGGACGACGCTCAGCAACTCGCGTCGGTAGAGGTCGACGTCCGTCGACAGGCTGTCGTCGCGAGCACCTTTGACCAGCACCGGTTCATCGAGGAGCGCGACTCGGTGACCGCTGGATCGGGCCCGGGCGAACCACTCCGAATCCGCGGCGATCGCCAACCGTTCATCGAAGCCGCCGATGACGTCGAAGGCACGACGATGGGCGACCAGCGCACCAGGGGTGAACGCCGGGCGTGGCCGGCCGAGCCGTGTCCGTTGACGATCGGACATGCGTGCGCCGGGGACCGGCTCGATGGTCATCATCCCGACGACGCCGATTGCGCCAGGTTCGGCCTCGAGCGCCCGCAGCCGCCGGAGCAGTGATCCCTCGGCCCACCGATCGTCGGCATCGAGGAAGGCGATCAGATCGCCGCGGACTTCGTCGATGCCCTGGTTCCGGGCCCGGGCCAGACCTCGACCCCACTGGCTGATCACCCGGACCCCAGGGGTGTCGGCGGCGATCCGGGCCGATGAATCGGTGGAATCGCCGTCGATCACCACGATGTCGATCATCAGCGGCGACACCGTTGCCACTTCGGTGGTGATGCTGTGGAGGGCGTCGGCCAGCGTCGCTTCGGCATTGCGCACGGCGACGACGATCCCGAGGCTCATGACGGCGTGCCGGCCGTCACCACGCGACGGAGCGCGTGTTCCAACGGTGCCAGTCGACCGGGGTCGATGCCGTGTCGTCGCAGGTGGGCCAACGCCCGCAGCGAGGAGTCGGCGCGCCGGAACGGGGCGAGGTGATGGCGCGCTGCGTCATCGAGAAGGGGAACCTGTCGTCGAGCATCTAGTCGTGCCAGTCGAGCCACGGCATCGGGGTGGCGGAAGGTGGTCATGAGCTCGACCAGCAATGACCACTCGTCATAGACGTCATTCGCGTAGTGAGGAACAGAGGCGACGGGGTCGGCAGTGAGAGGGCCCGAACCGGTCGCCGCATCGCCGATCGGGAAATCGGCGCGCAGGTCCTGAGGGTCGAATGTGTGCGTGGCATCGGCGCCGAACCCGATGTTGTCGACGAGATTGACCCGCGGGATCACCGACTGGAGATCGGACGCCACCCGGTACCGGGACCAGTCGAGGTCCCATGCCAATGGACCGTCACCGGCACGATCCATGAGCCGGGTGTGCTCATCCAGAAGGGTGTCACCGAGCGGAGCCGCAGGACGCGGCCCGTCTCGATGGCGGAGCCACCGGTCGCGCCACGTCGCCCATCCCCACATGCTTCCGCGCCGGACGAGCAGGTGGTCCTCGTCGCCCGGCCACCGAACGAGTTCGTTGCGGCCACCGATGTGCCCGATCAACGGGTCGTCGGCGTAGCGGTCGAGCATCGCCTCGGCCCATGGGAAGAATGAGGGGTCGACGAGGATGTCGTCCTCCAGCACGATCAATCGGTCGACGCTCTCGAAGGCGCTGTCGATGGCGCTCACGATGCGGCCCGATGGTCCGAGGGGATGTTCGGCGATGTCGATCTCCACCGCACACGACCAGTCCACCACCGAGGCCGCCTCCACCGCTCGGCGGTGTTCGGGGTCGTCGGGTCCGGTGGCGGGAACGTCGAAGGCGATGAACAGCCGAGCCGGGCGGGCCTCACGCACCCGACGGAACACCCGGGCCAGAGTGTCGGGTCGGCGACAGCCGACGATCAGGATCGGTGTCGACAACTCCGGGCGATCATCGGCCATCGTCGCTCACGGTACTCGGGGCGTTCCTTCGGACCGGAGGGGACGATGCGGTGGGTTCGCCCGGAACCCGAACGACGATTCGCCGTCGGGGAGGACAGGAGTGGTCGACCGGGCCACGGCCGTGTGGCCACCCAGTGCCGCCGATCGGTGGTGCGCACATGACCGACCAGAGGCAGTTATCGTTCGTAGGTCGAATGGGTCGAGAAACGAGGAAGCGGGTCAATGCGAGTGAAGGTGGGATGGAAGCGACCCGGACTGCGATCACGTTCGGTGAGGCGGGCCTTCGTCGGGCTGTGGGTCACTTCGGCCCTGGCGCTCGTCGTGACGCCGATGCTCTCCAGTCCCCCGACGGCGGCGGCGGCGACGCTCGCACCCAGCACGGTGCCGCAGTTGGCGTGGATCCAGTGGACGGGGCCGACCGGCTATCCGGGCTCCTGCCCGTTCAGCGCATCGATCGTGTCCGGTTCCACCTACAACTACACCTACGCCAAGGAGACCGTCGGCACGATCGCCGTCCCCGATGGCTCGACGATCTACGTGAAGTTCACCGGTGAGATCCTCTGCTACTCGGGTGCTTCGGGATTCAATATCGCCAGCAACTCGTACTGGAAGAGCTCCAACGGTGTCGGCATCGATGGCGCTGCGTACAGGAGCGCCAACGTCCCTGATGTCCCCAGCAACGGTGATCGCATCGCCGTCTCCGGTTCGGCCACCGGTGGTGTGCAGCTCCAGACCCTCGAGTTCTTCACCGATTCGGCCCGGACCATCCCCGCTTCCGTGAAGAACCTCGTGATGGACATCTGGTCGCTCGGCCGGCCGGGCGATGAGGGTGTGTGGAACTTCACGCAGAACTTCGACATCCTCAGCGACAACAAGTCGCCCATCTCCGTGTACTCGGGTTTCACCAAGGTCGCCGGTGGCCCTCCCTACGCGCTCAGCGGCTTCGAGGGAACCGGCACCGTCCAGTTCACCGGGACCTATTCGTCGGTCGCGTGGACGGTGGCGAATCCGGAGTTCTATGCGGCATGGAACATCGGTGTGACCACGGCAACGGCACCATCGGATCCGAAGATCACGCCGAGCACCACGACCATCACCGGCACGACGGGGACGACCATCACTCCAGTCACGTTCACCGATTCCGGGTTCGTCGGAGCAGTGACGTACGCCGTGAAGTCGGGCACGCTCCCGGCGGGACTCACGTTGAACCCCGCCACCGGCGAGATCACCGGTACGCCCACCGATCCGGCGACGGCGACCGTCGTGATCGAGGCGACGGGTGCCACCAGCGGTGTGACGTCGGCCTCACTCGACTTCACGTTCACCTCGCCGGTCGTGACGACCACGACCACCGCGCCGGTGGTGACCACGACGACGGCGCCGGTCGTCACGACCACCGTGCCCAACTCGGGTGGTGGGTCGCTCCCCGTCACCGGCGCGCCGTTCCTGTTCTTCGGCATCGCCGGTCTGCTCGTCCTCGCCGCCGGCTTCTTCGCCTTCTCCCTCGGGTTCTCGGGAACCTCGTCGGTGGGTGCTGCACTGCCGGTCCGGTCGTCGGCCCGATCGTCGGCACCGACGCAGGTCTCGACGGTGTCGACGCCGATGGCGGATTCCTCGGTGTCGGCCCGTATCGCCGAGTTGCGCGCTCGCCTGGGGCGCCTCGAGGTAGTGCCCGGTGAGGGCGTTGCCCAATGGCGAGCCCAACTCCAGTCCGAACTGCGTGATCTGGGAGTCTCGGACGACTGAGTTGTTCGTCGGGAGCGGTCGACAGCGATGACCCACTGGTTCCGGTCGGACCCGAGCCGTCAACGGGCCGTCGGCGCTGCTCGTCTCCCGGTGGGGACCGACGAGGACTGGATCCTCGCTGCGCTCCATCACGATGCAACGGGAGCGGCGGCGTGGTCGCGCGTCCGCAGCACATTCGACGTGCTCGGGCTGCCCGACGGTCACGAGCGACTCGTGCCGCTGCTGTACGAGACGGTGGCACGCACCACCCCGGACGATCCGCTCCTGCCCGAATTGGGACGGGGTCGTCTGCTGCGGCTCACCGATCGTCGACGCCTCCTTGCCGCAGTGGTGCCGGTGATCGATGCGCTGGTCGATGAGGGAATCGAGGTGATGGTGCTCAAGGGCGCCGCTCTCGCTGATGTGTACCCATCTCCGTCGGACCGACCGATGGTGGATGTGGATCTCCTGGTGCGACCGCGGGACCTTCCCCATGCAGTCGACATCCTCAGCAGGAAGGGACTCCAGTCGGAAGCCGATGTGCTGCAGCCGGTGAAGGTGGCCTGTCGTCACTCCATGGCGTTCGTCCCGATCGCGGGTGGCGTCGGCACCATCGATCTGCACTGGATGGCCTCGCCGCAACTGGCGCCGGTCGGTGTGGCCCGCGCGCAGTGGCATCGCCCGTGGTACCTCGAACTGGCCGATGACGAGTTCTGGACGCGATCCCGCTCGATCGAGTTCGAGGGCGTTGCCGTCAGTGCACCGTCGATGACCGACCTGCTGTTGCTGTCGGTGTTGCACGGCACGCGATTCGGTATCGCCGACGACACTCGATGGGCGGTCGATGCCGTCACCATCCTTCGGCGACGTGGTGGAGAGGTCGACTGGGGTCTCCTCGTCGCGAGCGCGCAGCGACATCGGGTGGGAGAGGTGATCACCTCGTCCCTCGACTATCTCTCCGAGCGCATCCTGATGGGGACCTCGCCGGATTCCATCCCGTCTGAGGTGATGTCCCGACTCCGTTCGACGCGCGTGTCGAAGCGCGAGCGCCTCGTCGAACGTCTCAGCGAGCGGGAGAGTTCGATGCGACCTGGTCGCGCTCGGCTGGCGATCGACATCTCCATCCGGCATCTCGCCTTCACTGCAGGCGAGCCGTTGTTGCCGACGATGCGCTCGTTCCCGTGGTTCGTTGCGCTCTGGACCGGCGTGGAACGTCCCCGACAGCTCATCGCCGTTCGCCGTCGCCTGCGTGGTCTGTGGCGCCGGTGGTCGAAGTCGGCTTCGGTTCGCCGGGAAGCGCGTGCATCAAGGGTCTCGTCGACGCAACTCGGTCGCGTGATCGTCATCGCCGCCACTCCTCGCACTGGCAGTTCCCTCCTGGTCGCCGGATTGAACGCCAGCGGAGTCGTCACTTCGATGAAGGAACATCTCCAGTCGTCCTCGCTCGGTCGTCACCTCGGTCCACACGGGCGACTCCGATCCCGGATCCTCGGACCGGATGTGGCCGTGTCCCGGGCGAGTGTCCGGTCGATCCGGAGGGCGATCAGCCACCTTGTCGCCGATCGCCGAGCGTCCGATGGCACGTTCGGGGTGA
>JBJTGD010000325.1:0-2631 GCA_046093735.1 Acidimicrobiia bacterium
ACGTGGTCGACGTGGTCGACGTGGTCGACGTGGTCGACGTGGTCGACGTGGTCGACGTGGTCGACGTGGTCGACGTGGTCGACGTGGTCGACGTGGTCGACGTGGTCGACGTGGAAGTGGATGTCGGCGACGTAGTCGTCGTCACCGGCACGGCCGCCCACTGGGCGTAGAGGGTGATCGGTCCGGTTCCACTGGGCACGTACCCATCGGTCAGGGCCGTGCCGCCCGACGCCGCGGCGAACCACCCGAGGAAGGTGAAGCCGTCACGGGTCGGGGCAGTCGGGAACGTCACCCCACCGCCAGCCGTGTACGAACCGTCCGGCACCGTCGAACCACCGCCGCTGTCGAACGTGACCACGTAGGTCGGCGCAGTGATGGTGAAGTCGAGTGATGCCGTCGCCGTGGTCACGCCGATGTTCCATGCTGCATAGAACTCGGGCGCCATCACCGTCCACGCCACCGACGAGTACGACCCGGTGAACTGGATGGTTCCGGTTCCCTCGTTACCACTCAGAGCGAAGGGAGGACCACCAGCGGCCTTGGTGAAACCCGAGTAGGAGGAGACCGGTGATTTGTTGTCGCTGAGGATGTCGAAATTCTGCGTGAAGTCCCACTTGCCCGTGGTCGTCGGACGACCGAGCGACCAGACGTCCATGACGAGGTTCGCCATGTTGACGGGCGTCGTGCGCGCCGCATCGGAGAAGAACTCGAGGGTCTGCAATTGCACACCGCCGGTGGTCGATCCGGAGACGGCTATCCGGTCGCCGTTGGTCGGCAGGTCGGGGACGTTGGCACTTCTGAACGCCGCGCCATCGATACCGACGCCACCGGAGGTGCTCCAGAAGGAGTTGCTGGCGATGTTGAATCCTGAGGCACCCGGGTAATTGACGATCTCACCGGTGAACTTCACGTACACCGTCGACCCGCCGGGGATGGCGATCGTGCCGACGGTCTCCTTGGCGTAGGTGTAGTTGTAGGTGCTTCCCGACACGATCGAGGCATTGAACGGATAGCTGGCCGGCGCCGTCCATTGGATCCACGCCAACTGCGCCACGGCGGCGGGCGCAACACTGGGCGAGTCGGTCGACGACGGCGCCACCGTCGACGGCCCGAACAGCACCAGTGGCGTCGAGACGAACACGACGGTGACCAGACTGAACAGCGCCATGAGCGCCGAGCCGGGTGTGGCCCATCGTCGTCTGTCTCGTGTCCCTCCCACCATCGCCTCCGGCTGGGTAGGTGTCGAGACAACCCGATCTGCCTCTGTGACTCTATTTCGCTAGCAAGCGTAGAGGGCTGACCCGAGGAGTCAGCCGACGATCCGCTCGGCGGCCGCCGCGGCCACGTGCAACGCGTCGACCGCCCCGTGCGAACCGGCGCACTCCAGCACGTCGGAATCGCCCAGGACGTCCGCAACTCGTCGGTGGCCGAGAGCGGTGGCGCAGTGAACGAGGTCGGCCACCCAGTACCCACCGGGGGGCTGCCACGGCTGCTGGGCGCGCACGGCGGCATGGACCAGTAAGTCGTGGGGAGCGAGGAGGCAGACACCCGACGTCGAGGAGGGTAGGGCCCGGGACCACGCACTCCGGTCGGCACCCGGCCACGGTCGCTGCTCGATCAGTCGCAGGCGACACTCAACGCGCACGAGGTGGCGGGGCCACCGTTGCCAACGGGCTCTCGCCCCACGCGGATTCGAGGTCCACCCGAGCCGACCGAGCTCCGCCAGCGCAGCGCGCACGGAGCGTCGCGGCACACACACGTCGACATCCCACAATGGGCGCACGCCGGTGTCGCCCGACATCGTGGCCAACGGCAGGGCCTCGACGTGCAGCACGTGGATCCCGGCCGCCACCAGCGCCGCGCAGGCCGCGTCGGCGGCGGCGAACGACCGTTCGTTGGCCACCCATGCCCGGCGATAGAGACCACGCACGCGGCCGGTCACCGGATCATCGGGATCGATGACGTCGGTGCGGCGCGCCAGTATCGGCAACAGGCGACTCGCAGTGCCGTCGATCTCGTCGAAGTCGACAGCACTGCGCCACGCGGCCCACGCCCGTCGAGCCGGTTCGGTGTCCCCGAGGGCGGCCACGAGCAGCAGACGATGTTCGTCGGAGATGCGGGTGAGTAGCGCGTCGGCATCGTTCACGATGGGGGCCGCACCCGAGAGGACTGCTCATCCGACGCCTCGGCAAGGTAACGCTCGACCCAGTCGACGTTCACCCGATCGGCCTGCCGCTGCAGTTGTCGCGGTGGCACCGCCGTGTCGGCGGCACCGAGATGATCGAGGACTCGACGCATGGTCTCCTCGTAGTGGGCGTCGAGTTCCTCATAGGTGACCTCCAGCGGCGAAATGCCACGCTCCAAGAAGTAAGCGGTCCATCCCGCCTCGTACTCCTCGATGATTCCGAGTTCCTCGGTGATGCGGGCAGCGTCGAAGTGCAGATCAGACCTGAGCTCCCCTCCGATCCGGCGCCCTCCCAGTCTCCAGATACCGGTCCGGTGCGCTCGTTCGAGCGACACCGCTTGTCGTAGCCGGTCACCACGTCGGATCCGGATCCACGTCACGGGGCCACCGAGCGACTCGACATCCAGACCGCGACGCAGCAGCACCTCCTCGAAATTGCTCCACAT
>JBJTGD010000326.1:0-12841 GCA_046093735.1 Acidimicrobiia bacterium
GAACTCGAGGCCACCGGTTCGGCCACGTGGTCGACGTGTCTGGAGGTCGTCTTCGAGACCGATCCCGAACTCATCGCCGCCGTCCTGCCCAAGCCGCTGACCCCTCACGCCAAGCCGTACGTGCGGTTCAACATCGCCCAGGTGGTGATGCCCGGTGACCTCCGCTTCGGGGCCGGGTGGTTCGGCGTCCACGCCATGCATGGCGACCAAGAGGGCGAGTACCCGCTGTTCATGCCGATGACCACCGAGCAGGCCACCGTGGGCGGGCGCGAGGTGTTCGGTGAACCGAAGAAGATCGCCGAGATGTCGATCGACCGCGACGGTGATCGGGTGTCGGGTCGACTCACCCGACTCGGGTTCACGCTGGCCGAGATCTCGGGCACCGTCACCGGCACCCGCCCGGCCGTCGAGCGTGACTCGTGCGACTTCTACTTCAAGATCTCGCCGTCACCGCAGAACAAGGACGAGCTCGACTGCGATCCGCTGCTCGTCCACTCCCACAAGCATCACGCCGAGCGCGATGTCGAACTGCTCGACGCCGAGGTCCTGCTCAAGGATTCACCGCTCGATCCCATCGCCGACTTCCCCGTGCGGCGCATCGTCGATGCCACCTGGGCCCAGCGCTCCACGGTGATCGACGCCAAGGTGATCGGCACCGTGCCTCGGGTCGACATCGAACCGTTCATCCACCAGCGCTACGACGACATGTCGGTGCTGGGCACCCGCGACTGAGGGTCCGACCATGAGCGACGAGATGGATCAGCACCATGTCGTGATCTCCGCCGACTGCCACGCCGGCGCCTCGATCCGCGACTACCGGCCCTATCTGGAGACGAAGTACCACGAGCGCTTCGACGAGTGGGTGGCGGCCACCGAGGCCGCCTACGCGCAGATCAGTTCGCGTATGGGTCAGACATCCGTGCTGAACGTCGGGGTCGGCGGCGATCCGGTGGCCGACGCCGATCGCAACTGGGACTTCGATCGCCGGTGGCGCGAGGCCTACGCCGACGGCGTGGTGGCCGAGGTCGTGTTCCCCAACACGCAACCGCCCTTCGCCCCACTGCCGTCGACGATGTTCGAGGCGCCCTCGTTGTCGTTCGACGACGCCGAGTTGCGCTTCGCCGGACTGCGGGCCCACAACCGGTGGGCCGCCGACTTCGTGGCCCAGGCCCCGGCCCAGCGCTCGGCCGTGGCCCAGGTCTTCCTCGGCGATGTCGAGGGCTCGGTGCGCGAACTCGAGTGGGCTCGGGAGAACGGCCTGCGGGGCGGGATGCTGCTGCCCGGTGCCCCGCCCGGATCCGGGTTCGAACCGCTGTACTCGCCCAAATACGAGCCCTTGTGGGCGGCGTGCGTGGACCTCGACTACACCGTCACCCATCACAGCGGGGGCGGGACACCCGACTTCGGCCCGTACTTCCCCTCCTCGATGGCGATGTTCATGCTCGAGGTCACGTGGTGGGGTCATCGGGCGCTGTGGCATCTGATGTTCAGTGGCGTGTTCGAGCGTCATCCCGATCTGCGGTTCGTCAACACCGAGACCGGCACCAAGTGGATCGTCGACACCCTCGACGAGCTCGACACGTTCTACGAGCGCATGAAGCACGCGCAGCACGGGTCGGAGGCGTTGTTCGGACGCATCGCCACCGCCGAGTTGTCGCTGCGTCCGAGCGAGTACTGGCGTCGCCAGTGCGCCATCGGCGCGTCGTTCCTGCGACCGATGGAGTGCGCGCTCCGGCATCAGGTCGGCGTCGACAACATCATGTGGGGCAGCGACTACCCGCACCTGGAGGCCACGACCCCGTACTCGCTCGAGCACCTGCGACTCACCTTCGGTGGGGTCGATCCCGCCGAGACCACGAAGATGCTCACCACCACTGCCGCGCGCTTCTACCACTTCGATGTGGATGCGCTCCGGTCGTTGGCCGACCAGTGGTGCCCCACCAAGGGTCAGGTGTACGAGCGTCTCGATTTCGCCACCGTGCCCGAGGACGCGTCGAAGTGTCCCGGTCTGGCGCCCCACACCCAGTGGGAACGCTGAGCTCGACTCACACGACGACAGGACGACAGATGGCTTTCTCCACCGGTGCCGGCGCGATCGACCTCATGATCGGCTTTCCGTTCCGTGACAAGAAGGCCGTCTACGAGTACCTGATGCCCGGCATCAAGGACAAGGGCACCGACGATCTCGCCATGCCGGCGGGGTACATGTTCAAGGACGTTCCCGATGAAGCGGGCGATGATGTCGATCCGGTGGACTTGACGTTCACCGAGATGGACAAGTGGGGGATCGCCGCCGGCCTGTTTGGTGTGAGCGAGAATTCGATCGAGGCCAAGAAGCGACACCCCGGTCGCGTGTTCTTCAGCATCGAGATCGATCCGAACGACATCACCGGAGCGGTACGCAAGATCCGCCACACCCACGCCGAGCATGGACTCAGCGCCGTCACCACCTTTCCCGCGGGTTGTGTGCCGCAGGTACCGGTGAGCGATCGTCGGTACTACCCCATCTACCAGACGTGCATCGACCTCGACATCCCCATCATCTCGAACGCCGGCATCCCCGGTCCGCGCGTGCCGGCCGAGTGTCAGCACGTCATGCACTTCGATCAGGTCTGTTACGACTTCCCCGAACTGCGCATCGTGATGCGTCATGGCGCCGAGCCGTGGGAGGACCTCGCGGTCAAGCTCATGCTGAAGTGGCCGGGCCTGTACTACATGCCCTCGGCCTTCGCCCCGAAGTACTACCCCAAGGCGATCATCGACTACGCCAACAGTCGCGGTGCGCAGAAGGTCATGTACGCCGGGTACTTCCCGGCCGGACTCACACTCGAGCGGATCTTCACCGAGATGCCGAACGTCCCGTTGAAAGACGATCGGTGGTCCGACTTCCTGCGGGACAACGCCATCCGCACGTTCAAGCTCGACAACGTCTTCTCGTTCACGGAGGCCTGATATGGCAACGGCAGTCATCACCGGCGCAGGTCAGGGTCTGGGGCGGGCCGATGCCCTTCGCCTGTCGGCCGACGGCTTCGACATCGTGTGTCTCGACCTCAACGGTGACGCTGCGGCCGAGACGGCGGCGATGGTGGATGGGCGTTCCTTCGCCGTCGACGTGACCGATCGTGACGCCGTGTTCGCCGTCGCCGCCCAGATCGACGAGTGCAGGGCGCTCATCAACAACGCCGGGATCTGGAACTTCCCGTCGATCCTCGATGTCGACGAGCACCAGATGCAGTCGGTCATCGACGTCAACATCAAGGGCATCGTGTGGTGCTGCCAGGCCTTCGTCCCGTTGCTGCGGGTGGCGGGCGGCAGCATCGTGAACATGTCGTCGGGAGCGGCGTGGACGAACTCGCCGATGGTCGGCATCTATCCCGCCACCAAGGCCGCAGTGGAATCGCTGACCAAGACGTTGGCCATGGAACTCGGACCTGATGGCATCCGTACCAACGCCATCGGTCCGGGCCTGATCGTCAGTGAGGGCACTGCGGCGCGGTACGAAGGCGATCGGGCAGCCGAACGAGCCCGCGGTGTGCCGCTCGGGCGGGTGGGTGCCCCGGCCGACATCGCCGACGTGGTGTCGTTCCTGTGCAGTGACGACTCGCGCTACGTGAATGGTCAGGTCATCTACGTCGACGGCGGGATCACGGCGGGCACGCCGGTGCGCTGATGGACGACGGGTTGGCCCGCGTCCTGGCCCGTCAGGTCGAGCGCCCACCGTCTGCCCCGGTCGACCCGGCGACTGTGGCGCGATGGTGCGCAGTGTTCGACGACGATCGGGTCACTGGTGTCGATGCCGTTGTACCGGCGTTGATGTACCCGACCTTCGTGCGGCCGTCGTCGCCGCCGTCCACTGAGGTTCCCGCGACCGGGGTCGTCCTCCACGATGAGCTCAAGCAGGTGCTCGGTCTCCCCATCGCCATCGCCGTCGGCTACGAACTCGACCTGGTCGGTGCGGTGGGGGTGGGCGATCGCCTCGTGGCCACCGAGCGGGTGGCATCTGTCGGCGAGCCGAGGACCTCGAGGTTGGGTGTGGGGCGCGACTGGGGGATCGAGGTGACGACGACGACCACCACCGGCGCGCCGGTGGGCATCGAACGGTTCCGCATGTTCGGATACCGAACCGAGGGTGCGTCGATGCCGTCCGGTGCCACATCGAGCCCGCCCACCAGTGCTGCCTCCACCGCCGCCGAAGTCGGCGCGGACTGGACCGAGACCCTGGCCGTCGATGCCGAGTTCATTGTTCGTGCCGCCACCGCCAACCGCGTGTGGGCCCCGGCCCACCATCGGTCGACGGCGGCCCGGGCCGCCGGGTTGTCCGACATCATCCTCGACACGTCGTCCCAGGTGGCCCTCCTCGCCGGTGCGGCTCGCCGACACCGGACCGCGGCGCCGTTGCGGTCGGTGGAACTTTCGATGCGACGGCCGATCCTCCCCGGTGCCGAGGTCGTGCTCGCCGGCATCGACGATGGCGCCGACACGAGGGTGACGGCCACCGTCGTCGGTGTGGCGGTCAGTCGATCGGTGGTCCGGTTCGCGACCTAGCGTGCCCTCATGGCTCCCGAACCGTTCACCATCCATGTGCCCGACGCCGTGCTCGACGATCTTCATCGTCGACTCGACGCCACTCGTTGGCCCGATCAGGCCCCGGGTGAGGCGTGGTCGCTCGGCATACCCGTCGACGTCGTTCGCACGGCCGTCGACCACTGGCGCACCCGCTACGACTGGCGGGCCCGTGAGGCCCGCATGAACGCGTGGCCCAACTTCGTCACCGAGGCGGCCGGTGAACGGGTGCACGTCATCCACGTGCGATCACCTCATGCTGATGCCACCCCGATCGTGCTCACCCACGGGTGGCCCGGATCGTTCGTGGAGTTCCTCGATGTGCTCGACCCGCTCACCGATCCGACCGCGCACGGCGGTCGGGCCGAGGACGCCTTCCATGTGGTGGTGCCCTCCATGCCCGGATACGGGTTCTCGGGTCCGACGGTGCAGCCCGGGTTCCACGTCGATCGTGTCGCCGACGCCGTGGCCGAGGTGATGGCGCAACTGGGGTACGACCGCTACATCGCCCAAGGTGGTGATTGGGGCGCGATCGTCACCCGTCGACTGGGAGAGGCCTACCCCGACCGACTGCTCGGGGTGCACGTCAACATGCTGTTCGCCTTTCCGGGCCCCGACGACGACGCCATGGCGGGTGTCACCGACGCCGAGAAGGCGCGCATGGGTGCAGCTGGTGCCCGCATCGCCGACGGCACCGGCTATATGTCGATCCAGAGCACCCGACCCCAGACGTTGGCCTACGGGCTCACCGACTCACCGGCCGGTCTGGCCGCGTGGATCCTCGAGAAGTTCCACGCCTGGAGCGATCTCGAACCGGGTGGACTCGATGCCACGTTCGGGTGGGATCGGTTGCTCGACAACCTCACCGTGTACTGGGTGACCAACACCGCCGGTTCGGCCGCCCGGCTCTACGCCGAGTCCACTCGGGCCGGCAACGGCGCCGCGCAGGCGTGGACCGGTCGCGTCGATGTCCCCACCGGACACGCCGTCTATCCCTACGAACTGCTGCAGACACCGCGGGCGTGGGCCGACCGTCGTTACCGCATCGTGCACTGGACCGAACAGGATCGTGGCGGCCACTTCGCCGCCTTCGAGCGACCCGACGCGTTCGTCGCCGACCTGCGCGCCTATCGGGCCGTCGTCGCCTAAACGGGGAACGTCCCGGCCGAGCGCATCGCCTGGGTGGGATCGAAGAACTCGCGCTGGGTGGCGATCAGTCCGTCACGGAACCCGACCAGGATCACGTAGCGATTGACGTACGCCGCGCCGGTGGGGAGGTAGGTGCCGGTGCTGTGCGCCTCGATCACCAGTCGGTCGGGATCGACACAGGCGATGACGTCGTCGATGACCAGCTCGAAGCGGAACACCCCGAACGCGCCACTCAGATAGGGGAGCGCTTCGGTCTTGCTGCGCACCGCCTTCGGCGGATCGGTGAAGGGGAACTCGAGCGCGAGGTCGTCGACGTAGTTGGCCAACTGTCCCTCGGCATCGCCGCGCCCGATGGCGGCGAAGGCCGACTCCACGGCCGCGAGGTTGCGTCGTCGGTGCTCGTCGAGACCGTGACCGACCGTCATCGGCAGTCGCGGATCTTGCCGGCGCGGGTGCGATCGGGCACCAGTGCCACCAGTCGGGCCCCGACCTCGGAGATCACCACGTCCGGCGGCGTGGTGTCGTCCTCCACCAGATCGACCAGTGCCCGGTGCTCGTCGGACGACATGGCCAGCAGCCGACCCTGGTAGCGGGCGGCGCTGGCTCGGGTGAACACCCGGGGCGAGCGCAACTTGTTGGCCACTGCGTCGAGCACTTCCTCGTCGGCATCCCCGGGGGAGTCGTTGAGGAGGTCGAGCAGTTCCCAGATCTGGCGGGGGGTGAGGACGACACCGAGCAGTTCGTCATCGGACGTGGTCGTCATGGGATCGTGAACTCCGATCATGTACGGATCGACTCTGGGCCGCTGGCGCCGCAGTCACGATCGACCCAGTCGATCAGGACCGCCCATGAACGCCCGCAGCGATGACTCTTTCCTAGTGGATGCTGGCGGTTCGATGCACATCGGGCCGGGTCGGGAGCACAGATCCTCTGTGTGGTGGCCGGATACCGTTTCTCCATGGAGTTCTTCGATTCCTTCGACGCCGTCGCCGAGGGTCCCACCGTCGACGAGACCGGAGCCCCGGTGCTCTCGGTGATCGACGGGGTGCTCACCCGTCGGCTGGTCAACCATCCCGATCACCGCGGTCGACTCTTCGAGATCGTGAACCTCGCCAAGGACCCGGAGTTCTGGGCGCAGCCGATCGTGCACTGTTACCAGTTCTCGGTGCGGGAGGCCCAGGTCAAGGGGTGGGGGGTGCATGCCGAGAAGGACGATCGCTACACGCTCATCGACGGTGAGATGGTCACCGTCCTGTTCGACGCGCGCTTCGATTCACCCACCTACGGCATGGAGCAGGTCGTGCACCTGAGCCGCTCGGCGATCCAGCAGCTGCTCATCCCCGCTGGGGTCTGGCACTGCAACGTGAACGTCGCACCGCAGGAGACGTTCCTCGTCAACTTCCCCACCAAGCCCTACCGCTACGAGGCTCCCGATCGCATGCTCCTGCCATGGAACTCCGACCGCATCCCGGTGCGGATCGATCGGTTCTTCCCCAAGCAGTTCCAGTCGTGGGACGAGTCCCCTGACTGACGTGCCGTCGCCGGACGAGCCCGACATCGTCGCCGTCGTCCCCACTCTCGGCCGGACCGAGGAACGACTCCGCCGGTGCCTCGCCTCCATCGAATCAGTGCGCGATGAGGGTCTGACCACGATCGTCGTCGTATGGAACGATCCACGACGCGCGAGTCCCCATCTGGGTGACGTCGTCATCCTCACCCCGGGCTGCAACCTCGGCTTCGCCGGCTCGATCGCTCACGCCCGACGTCGGACCTCGCCCCGACAGCTGTGGTTGCTCCAGGACGACATGCGCGTCGAACCCGGTTGTCTGCGTGCACTGCGCGATCGGCTCGACGCGGATCCCTCGATCGCCATCGCCGCACCGGTGACCGTCGATGACGAGGGGTACGTCCGTCAGCACTCTCGGGGTGGAGTGGTCGCTGCCGACCTCTCGATGGATCACTGGTTCCCGCTCGAGCGCGTGCGCCCATCCGAGTTCGACACGGGCCATCGGCTCGACTGGGTGGCATCGAGTGGCGCACTCATCCGAGTCGATGCCCTCGATGCCGTGGGTGGGATCGATCCTGGGTTCTTCCCGGTGTTCTGGGGTGACGTCGATCTCGGGTATCGCCTCACCCGCGCTGGTCATCGGGTCGTCGTCGTGCCCGAGGCGGTGGCACGGCACGAGCACAATGGTTCGTCCACCGCGTTCCTGCGCGAGGCGGTCGCACCGGTGAACGCGGCGCGCTTCCGGGCCAAGGCGACTGGTGGAGCCCAGCCGGTCGCCATCGATGTCGATCGCGACATCGCCGACGCTGTACTCGCGGCCGCGGCCAACGGCTTCGTCGATCTCACGGTCTTCGGTCAGGACCGGGACGATCACTGGCGCGACGAGATCGCCCGGCTCCGGTCGTCCCGGTCGATGCGGATCACTGCCCCGTTGCGGGCCCTCGGTCGGGCGGTCCGGCACGTTCGGGAAAGAGGCCGTCCGAGTCGAGAACTCTGACGGTGATGGTCGGGCTGATCCGGGCCTGAGCAACCGGCCTGGGAGCACTCAGCGGAGATTCACCGTGTTCGAACGGGCCGATTCGGGGCCAGCGCCGACCGCGTTCACCTCGGTGATGGTGAACCGCCACGAGCCGCGGGGGAGCGCCGACAGGCCGACCGACGTCGGCGAGCCCGACACGGTGGCGGACATGGCCAGCACCCCGTCCCGGTAGCCCCGGATGATCTGACTGGTGATGGCCGAGCCGTTGGCAGGGCCCTTCCTCCAGAAGAGCCAGACCGAGGAACGTGACGTCGCGCTGGCGGTCACGTTGGTGGCGGCCCCGGGCACCTTGGCCGGCGCTGCCGTGGTGGTCGTGGTGCTGGGTGCTGCAGTCGTGGTCGTGGTCGAGGGCGCCGCAGTCGTCGTGGTGGTCGGTGCGGTGGTCGTGGTCGTGGGTGCTGCCGTCGTCGTGGTGGTCGAACCGGTGGCCACCGGGTCGACATGGAGGAGACGGTTGGGCGAGTTGGTGCCGGCCGACAGCACGAGCCCGGTCGTGGACATGTCCACGAGAGCTGAACCCACCTCCGCAGGACTGAGCGACGGGGTCTTGGACAGGATCACCGCGGCTGCACCGGCCACGTGCGGAGAGGCCATCGACGTTCCCGACATCGTCACGTAACCGCCGGTGAGACCGTTCGACGTGATCGACACGCCCGGTGCGAACACGTCGAGGCAGGAACCGAAGTTCGAGAACGACGCGCGGGTGTCGGTCGAACCAGTGGCGCCGACGGTGAGTGCATTGGTGGCGCGGGCAGGGGACTGCGTGCAGGCGTCGACATTGCTGTTGCCGGCAGCCACGGCCACCGTTACCCCGTCGTCGATCACCCGCTGCACGGCGGCATCGAGCGTGGATGACGCGCCTCCACCGAGACTGAGATTGGCCACCGCCGGTGTGCCGGGCGCGTGATCGGCCACCACCCAGTCGAGACCGGCGACGACCGAGGACGTGGTGCCCGAGCCGTTGCAGTCGAGGACTCGCACCGCCACCAGGTTCACCGACTTGGCCACGCCGGCGGTGGTGCCACCGATCGTGCCGGCCACGTGGGTGCCGTGGCCCTGACAGTCAGTGGCGCCGTTGCCATCGTTGATGGCCGAGTAACCGAGGCGCACACGCCCGGAGGTGTCGGGATGCGCAGCGATACCGGTATCGATCACGTAGGCGGTGACACCGGTGCCCGAGTTCGACCACGTGTACGAGCCCGACAACGGCAGCGTGCGTTGGTCGAGGCGGTCGAGTCCCCAGGTGGCGCCCGTCTGCGTGGCGCTGGTGCGCACGGGCATGTCGGGTTCGATGGCGGCGATGCGCGGGTTCAGTCGCTGCACGCGGACCTCGTTGGCCGTGAGATCACTGATGGTGCCGGCGAACACGTTGCGCAACACGGTGCGGGCATTCGACCCACGGGCATCCTGGGCAACCGCGTCGCGGTCGACGTCGGTGCCGTCCTTGTAGCGCACGATCCAGCGCGAGGTGGCCGACGCGCCGACGGTGCCGCCGGTGGCCGGAACGGCGAAGGCTGGTGCCTTCGGGGCAGCCGACGCCGGGGTCGGGTCGCTCACCGCACCGACGACGGACAGCACCGTCGCCAACAGGGAACTGGCGGCCACGGCCGCCGTCGCCGCCAACAGATTCGACCTGCGGTCCCGCACTGCTGTCGACATCCGGTCCTCCACGCTCGCTCGGGTGATCCCATCGGTCACCGTCACCGAATCCCGGATCGTTACCGTGATCACTGGATTGTTACCCGGTTCAGGGCTCGATTCCATTCAGGCCCGAGCCGGTCAGGGCAGGGTGGCGTCCAGACCGGGCACCTCGATCCCGAGGCGACGGGCGGTCAGGGCATTGACCGGGTTGTAGACGGCCATGGCCCCCATCTGCGGATCGCCCGACTGCTCCACGTAGGTCTGGGCGATGCGCACCATCACCAGACCGAACTGGAACCCGGCCAGGGTCTCGTAGAAGGCGACATGGGTCGCCGGCCGGCCGACCAGCTGTTCCCACAGCGCGATCGAGGCGTCATGGTCGAGCATTCCGGGCAGCAGCGTGGCGCCACCGGAGGCGAGGCTGAACTCCTGGAGGAACAGCCACCAGCCGAGGTCACTCTCGCTGTTGCCCAGCGACACCATCTCCCAGTCGAACACGCCGATGACCTCGGTGAGGTCGTCCCCGCCGTACATCTGGTTGCCGGGGCGGGCGTCGCCCCAGCACAGCTCGATGTGCGCACCGTCGTCGGGCCAGTTGGCCACCAACCACTCCCACGTCGGATCGATCACCGGATGGGCCTCGCCCCGCAGCGCCCACTCCCGGTAGTTGCGGAAGTAGCCCATGCGTTGTTCGGGGCCGAGCGCGCCGTGGTGGGTCTGATCGAGATGTCCGAAACCGGCGGCGCGCCAGTCGACCTTGCCCACTCGCGTCATCGCTTCGATGCCGTTGTGGGCCCAACTCGCCCGCTGCTCCGGGGTCATGTCACACACGAACCCCTCCTGCGTGTAGGGCGGCACGTCACCGGGCACCTTGCCGTTCAGGCGATCCATCATGAAGAACGGTCCACCGATGATCGACGAGTCCCGCTCGGCCCAGCGCATGCGCGGCACCGGCACGTCACTGCTCTCGCCCAGCAACTTCATCGACAGGTACTGCTGGGTCACCAGATCGATCTCCGGGAACAGCAGGTTCATCGCCGGCTGGCTGCGCAGCACCATCTCGGCCTCGACCGAGCGTCCGTCCTCGTTCCACGTGGCGTCGAGCAGGAACGTCTCGTTGGAGAAGCCACTGGATTGCGGAACGACGAGATCGGTGATCGTCACCCCCGTGGCCTCGGGCATCTGCCGGGCCATCCACTCGGTGAGCACTCCCTTTATCTGTTCCGGATCGCGCTGTCCCGTGACCGGCATGGTTCCCCCTCGTCGACTGGTCGTGACCGGGCGACTCTAGGACGCCCGTCGTACGATCGCCCCGGCCACCGGGTGGAGCCCGTGGGCCGGATGATCGGGGGAGTGATGGGCACAGCCGGGCTGTTGGACGGACGGGTGGCGTGGGTGACGGGCGCGGCCCGGGGGCAGGGTCGGGCCCACGCCGTGGCGTTGGCCGCCGAGGGCGCCGATGTGCTTGTCACCGACCTGTGCGCCGACATCGCCACCGTGCCCTACACGTTGGGCACCGAGGCCGAACTGGCCGAAACCGTCGCCCTCGTCGAGTCCCAGGGGCGTCGATGCCTGTCGATGGTGGCCGACGTGCGGGACACCATGGCACTCGATGCGGTAGTGGCCGCCGGCCTCGAGGCCTTCGGCCGCATCGACATCTGCGTGGCCAATGCCGGTGTCACCGGGTACGGACGCTTCCATGAGCTCGACGATGCAACGTGGCAGGACATGATCGATGTCGATCTCACGGGCACGTTCCGCACCATCCGTGCCGTGCTGCCCCACATGCTCGAGCGTCGCTTCGGCCGGGTGATCGCCACGGCGTCGATGGCCGGGCGCATGGGCAATCCCAACCTGGCGCACTACGTGGCGGCCAAGTGGGGCGTGATCGGGATGATCAAGACCTTGGCCATGGAGGTGGCCAACAAGGGCATCACCGCCAACGTGATCGCACCGGCGGCGGTCGACACGCCGATGTTGCACAACCCGGCCATGTACGCGTTGTTCTGCCCCGATCTCGACGCGCCGACCCGCGACGACGTCGCGCCGCGCTACCGGGCCATGAATCGCATGGGCGTGCCGTGGATGGATCCAAGCGAGATCTCACGCGCCGTGGTGTTCCTCGCCGCCGATGACGCCGGAGTGTCGACCGGTCAGGTGCTGGAGATCAGTCTCGGTTCGTCGGCCGGCACCCACTGAGGCGTCGCGATCGCGGTCACTGCTCGCAGATGGCGATGATGGTCGAGTCGAACCGACCGTCACCCGGTGCCGTCTCCACGAGGGCATCGCACAGGTCCCCGAAGGTGCGCTCGATGGCGGCATCGAGTTGCGGCGCCGAACTCTCGAGCCACGTCGCCAGTTCGACCGTCGAACCGGTCTCCAGCCAACGGCGCACAAGTGCGGGGATGTCGTTCGTCCATCGTTGCCACGTCTGATAATGGCTGCGGGCCAGATCGCGCACCTCATCGGCCACCGAACCGTTCGACCACGGACGTTCCTCGAGGGCGGCGTCGATCTCGGCGAGATCGCGCGAGAACTGCTCCACCTGGGCCTGCATGTCCACGAACCACGACGCGTCCATGGTGATGGCGCCCGATGATCGTCCTGATCGGGCGTTGCTCGACGGCGCGATGCGATTGGCCTCGTACGACTCCCAGAACGTCTGGATGAACACGAGGTTGGTTCGTTCGGTGTCGAGGAGGTCGACGATCGCCTGCTGGTAGGAGGGATCGTTCGACGAGGCTCGTCGGGCCGAGTGATCGGTCACCGCAGCCACCGTCCCGAGTACGAGCAGAACGGCGAGGAGCGCAGCGCCGATGGCCACCCCCAATGACCGTCGGCGGTGGGGTGCCGACTCCTCGCCATAGGGATCGTCGGTCCCGGCGCCGAGGCGCCCGGCCCGGTACACGCCGGCGCTGAACGGCGAGGTCGGACCGGTGACC
>JBJTGD010000327.1:0-5197 GCA_046093735.1 Acidimicrobiia bacterium
ATCCCGACGATGTCGAAGCCGACCTCGACGAGATCCTCAAGGACCGCATCGCTGCGACCGATGAAGAGGAGGAGGACGAGGAGGAGGTCGTTCCCGAGCCTCGTGGCGCCGTCGCCGAGATCGCCGAGGGCGTGACGCCGCGCAAGGCCAACGAGTTCACGTGCACCGGTTGCTTCCTCCTGGTCAATCGCGGTCAGTTCGGTCCACCGGGTGCGATGCACTGTCCCGTCGGTGAGGCCGAGTGCCCCGCCGTCGTGCTCATCGAATCGGGAGCGCTCGACACGCCGGTGGCGGCTGCGTCGGGCGGTCGGAACGCAGGGAAGAAGGGCTCCGGTTCGGTGGCCAAGGTTGCGTCGGCCGCCAAGGGTCGGACGTCGACGGCCAAGTCCGCCAAGTCCGCCAAGTCAGCCAAGCCTTCGGCCAAGGCTGCCGCGAAGTCCACTGCGGCGACCGGCAGCGCCAAGAAGTCGGCGGCCAAGAAGTCTCCCGCCACCAAGAAGGCTCCGGTCAAGGCCCCCGTGCGACGGACGAAGGGCTGAGGTTGGCCGCCGAGGACGATCGCGAACAGTCCGTCGAGCGTCTCCTCGACCTGTTCCTCTACGCGCCCATCGGACTGGTGGCCACCGGCAGCGAGAACCTCGACGAGTACATCCGCAAGGGACGTGAGCGCGCCATGGTGGCGAGGACGATGGGCGAGTTCGCCCTGCGCGGGATGGACGACCGTCTGGCCGGATCACTCGCCGGCATGGAGGGGATGGTGCGCGAGTTCCTGCGCATCGTCGTGGCCTCGTCGAACCCCGCACGTCCCGGTGCTGCGGGCGCAGGCGGAATGACCGTCGCCGATTCCACCGATGGTGACGAGCGCGCCGGAGTCGACGATCTCATCGACGGCTACGACACCATGACCGCCCGCGACATCCTGTTGCGACTCGATGGCCTCGACGAAAGCGCGCTGGCCCGCATCGAGATCCACGAGACGGCCGGGCGCAATCGTTCCACGGTGCTCGCCCGCGTGCGCCGGCTCCGCTCCTGATGGAGCTCACCTGTCGCCCGGCGCGACCGGGTGACGGAGACGCGGTGGAGACGTTGCGTGGCCACGCCCGCGAGGCGGTCGAGGGACAGCGCGGGGGAGCGGCCCAGTTGGCCGAGATCGACGGCGCCTCGGCGGTGGGCCAGACGATGGTGTGGTGCGCCGCCATCGACGATCTGATCGTCGGCTATGTGCGGGCGATCCTGCAGCGTGACGGATCGACCACGGTGTTCATCCGCGAGGTGTGGGTCGAGCCCGAAGCCCGCGAGGTCGGGGCCGGCGAAGCGCTGGTGAGCGCGGCGTTGGCCTGGGCCATCGCCGAGGGCGCCAGCGCCATCGACGCCTGGGCCCTGCCCGGTAGTCGGGAACTCAAGAATCTCTTCGAGCGGATGGGACTGACGGCGCGTCTGCTGACGGTGCGACGCGAGCTCGGCTGAGGTTCAGCGGCCCTTCCACTCGGGCGGGCGCTTCTCGATGAAGGCGGTCAGGCCCTCCTTGGTGTCCTCGGACGACAGGACCCGACCGAACGCCTCACCGGCCATGCGCGACAGCGTCTCCTCGTCGCTCCAGTCGGCGGCCACGACGATGGCCCGGCTCTCCCACACGGCGAGCGGCGCGTTCGACGCGATCTGCTGGGCCATGGCCAGCGCTGCGTCGAGGGCCTGGCCCGGCTCCACCAGACGATTCACCAGCCCGAGTTGGTAGGCGCGTTCGGCCGAGAGCGGTTCAGCGGTGAGTGCCACTTCGAGAGCCACGTTCTTGCCCACCACCTTGGGGAGGCGATGGAGGCCACCGGCGGCGGCGACGAGATTGCGCTTGACCTCGGCCAGACCGAACCCCGCGGCGGTGGAGGCCACGATCATGTCGGCGGCGAGCGCGATCTCGCAGCCACCAGCAGTGGCCAGACCGTCGATCGCGGCGATCACCGGCTTGGTGCGGGGGAACGTGGTGAACCCGCCGAAACCACCCTTGGCCGTGGCCAGTTCACCGGCGCGTCCTTCGTTGATGGCCTTGAGATCGGCACCGGCGCAGAACACCGGACCGTTGGCGGCGAGCACACCGACCCACACGTCGGGGTCGGCCTCCATCGTCTCGAGGTGCGCAGTCATGGCAGTCGACACCTCGCCATTGACGGCGTTGCGGGCTTCCGGGCGGTTGAGGGTGAGCAGGGCCACGTGACCCCGGACTTCGTAATCGACCATGGCCGAACCCTAGCCAATGACCCGACGGGGGAGTTTCGTCAGGTGACGAAATGATCCCTACGCTGACGCGCTGTGCGACTGGTGATCTGTGATCTCGATGGCACCTTGGTCGACTCGGACCGCGCGCTGGCCGACGCCTTCGTGGCCATGGGCGTGCCGCGTGACGAGGTGACCTTCGGTCATGTGGTGGCCGACGAGTGCGCGCGGTTGGGGATCGATCCGCACGAGTGGTCGGCGGCGTTCGACCCGACGAGCATCGAGCCGTTCCCGGGCGTCGATGAAGTGGTGCGTGGACTCGGTCGGTGGGCAGTGTGTTCGAACCGTCTCCGAGACTCGGGTGAGTTCGACCTTCGTCGATTCGGCTGGGAGCCAGAGGTGGCGTTGTTCGCCGATGCCTTCGACGGCGCCAAATCGCCGCGTCCGATCCTCACTGAGCTGGGAGTCGACCCGAGTGACGCCGTGTTCGTCGGTGACACGCCGCACGACCGCGACTGCGCGCGAGAAGCGGGCGTCGCCTTCGCCCTGGCGGCGTGGAACCCGCGCAGCGTGGCCGCACCGGGCGACATCGTGCTCGCCACCCCCGCCGACCTGCTGGCGTTGGGTCAGTCGGCGTCGGGTTCTGGCTCGACGACCTGATTATCGGCGGCCGCTTCGCCGGCCGGTTCGGCCGGAACCTCGGTGGCGGTCTCGACGGCAGTCTCGGCGACCGTTTCGGTCGGAACCTCGGTGGCGGTCTCGGCGACTGTTTCGGTCGGAGCCTCGGCCGCCACACCCTCCGCCGGCGATTCGACCGGAGACGGCGCAGCATCGGAGCGCGGCGGACGCGGCGGCTTCGGGGGACGCGGACGCTTGGTCGCCGTCGCCTCGATCCCGAACCGGGCGGCGATGGCGGGGATGCGACTCGCGACCTTGGTGACAGTGGCCAGCAACTCGGGGGAGGGCTCGGCGGGGACGCCTTCGGGCTCGACCTGCGCGCGCACCGGCGAGAAGGCCAGTGCGTCGAGCACGGTGGCGTACCGATCCTGTGCCGTCTCGGCCGTCAACGAGGACGCCGCCGCCGCCGTCAACTTCGCGGCCAGGTCCGGGGGCAGGGGAGCACCGGCCTTGGGCGGACGCGAACTCACCCGCAGGGCACGCACGGCGCGACCCCCGGCGAGCAGTTCGGCGATCTCGGCCAACCACGCCGTCTGTTCGGAGTCGACCCGTCGGGTCAATCCGGCGCGCAACTGGTCGGCCAGACCTCGGCTCTCGTCATCGCGGGCTCCGAGATCGGCGGCCACCACGACAGAGCGCAGATCGCGCAGGTCCAACTCGTCGATGTCGGCCAGGGCCGCCTCGGCCCGGTCACGCCATTCGGCCGAGCGCAGCGCCGGGGTGAGGTCCTCGGCCATCTTGAGCAGGGCATCGGTGGGCACCGGATCCTGACCCGCGGCCGTTCGCTCGGCGTTCTGCTTCTCGAGGGCCTGGCGAACCGCCGGGATGCCCCCGCGCAGCACCTGCTCGGCCACCGGACGCTGCTCCGGCGGGAGGTCGGCCAGCACCGCATTGCGATGAGTGCGTCCGGCGCGCAGTCGCTTCGCCTTGGGACGTTCCGGTGCGGGACGCGTCGGTCGCGGGGGACGTGCCGGACGATCGGAGCGATCGGAACGCGGATGGTGACGTCGATCGCCCTCGGCCCGCCGGGCGTCCTGTGACTCACCTTCAGCGCGCGGCGGTCGCGGTCCGCGTCGGTCGCGGTCGCGGTCACGTTCGCCGCCTTCGGGACGACGGCGCTCGGGCCGCCCTCCTCGCCGTTCACCGACGCCACCCTTGGGGGCCTGACGGGTGGTGACCAACGGTTCGTCGTCTCGGCGAGGCGTGCCGATGACCTCGATGCGCTCCGGTTCCTTGCGGGCGCCCTTGGGCGCGAGGACCGACAGGATCTCGATGCCGTCCATGAGGAACTCGGCGTCGGCCCGCACGACGTCGCCGACCTTGGCACCGGCGAAGAGCAACGAGCCGTCGAGCTCTCCCTTGGGCAACTTGGCGCCCGCCGCCCGCCAGGTCCACGTCCCATCGGGCCGGGTGCTGGTCAACTCGACCTCGATGCGTCTCGACATAGGGTCGACACGCTAGTTGCGGGCCCACCGCAGTCGGAAACGCAAGGAGGCCGACCATGGCCGATGACGGAGTCGAGTACGGACAACGTCCGTTCACCGCGCCACCGGGCGCCACCGAGGTGCTCCTCGTCCGCCACGGCCAAACCGCGGCCTCCCGACCCGGGGAGCCGTTCGCCCTGGTCGATGGTCAGGGCGATCCGCCCCTCACCGAGTTGGGCCACTGGCAGTCCGAACAGGTGGCGCTCCGTCTGGCCCCGACGCCGATCGACGCCGTGTACGTCACCACCCTGCGACGCACGGCCCAGACCGCGGCGCCGCTCCTGGCCCGTCTCGGTCTCGAGCCCGTGGTCGAGGCCGACCTGCGGGAGATCCACCTCGGCGAGTGGGAGGGCGGAGTGTTCCGCGAGAAGGTGGCCAATCGGGACCCGGCCTTCCTCGAGGTGGAACGGACCGGTGACTGGGGAGCCATCCCGGGAGCCGAGACGTTCGCCCAGTTGCGGACCCGGGTGGTGGCCGCCCTCGAGCGCATCCACGCCGCGCATCCCGGAGGCCGGATCGTGGCCGTGAGCCATGGGGGAGCGATAGGAGCGGCGCTGTCGGACGCCACCGGAGCGAACCCCATGGCGCTGTCGTCGGCCGACAACGGTTCCATCAACCACCTGGTGCTCCTCGGCGAGCGGTGGATCCTGCGGCGGTACAACGACACCGGGCACCTCGGGGGAGAACTGTCCGTGCGGGCCGACGCCGAGTTCCTCATGGACGGCATCGAGATCCTGTCGGTCCTCGCGCCCAAGGGCGCCCGCAAGGAACCGGAGCGCATCGAGGTCATCGGCACGCCTCGCCGAGACGACGAACCGTTGGTCACC
>JBJTGD010000328.1:0-7086 GCA_046093735.1 Acidimicrobiia bacterium
GTCGCGTGAAGCGGCCAATCGGCTCTACCAGCGCATCGGCTTCGTCGCCCGCGACACGAACGTGTATCGCTTCAGCCTCGAAGGCTGACGTTTGATCATGCTGATCCTGCAACTCAGTCGATGATCAACCGACCTCTCGGCGCTCCATCTTCGGAATACCGGGAGTCGTGTCGTTGATCGCCCAGCTGATGATGACCTTTGGTCGGATGCGGAATCGGGGGGAACCGCCCGCAGTCTCGGTCGAGCGAGTCGTGACGAAGAAGGTCGTCGGCGATCCCGATGAGCCTTGGCGTTATTGGATGACGCGACCCATCGAAGAGCGCATCGATACAGTCGAGGAACTGCGTCGGGAGTTTCACGGGTGGGTACGTGGATCTGAACCAGGACTTCCAAGAGTTCTTGGGATCGTTCGTCCGGCATGACGTTCGCTTCCTGATCATCGGCGGCTATGCGCTCGCCGCCCATGGTCACACTCGGTACACGAAGGACCTCGATGTCTGGGTGTGGCCGGATCCGGCGAACGCAGATCGGATCCTCGGAGCGTTTGGTGAGTTCGGTCTCGGATCGTTGGATCTCGATAGTGTCGACTTCAGCCCCAAGTCGGACAGCGCCGGCGGTGAAGACGGGAGGTGAGTCGATTGATCGATCGGCTCGAGACCGAGCGACTCGTTCTCCGTCGCTGGCGCGATGAGGATCGGTCCCCATTCGCAGAGATGAACTCCGATCCCGCCGTCATGCGCCATTTCCCGTCGGTGCTGACTCGGGAGGAGTCTGATGCGTTGGTGGACCGGATCACTTCCGGCTTCGCAGCCAACGGATTCGGGCTGTGGGCCGTCGAGATCGAAGGCCGGTTCGCTGGCTTCACGGGACTGAATCGGACTCCGTTCGAGACACCGATGGGGCCACATGTCGAGATCGGCTGGCGACTCGCTGAGTGGGCATGGGGGTCTGGCTACGCGTTCGAGGCCGGAACGGCCGTACTCGACGATGCGTTCGGTCGGCTTGAACTCGACGTGGTCTATTCATTCACAACGGAGACCAACCACCGCAGCGAGTCGGTGATGAGGCGGATCGGAATGCGCCGTCGTGCCGATCTCGACTTCGACCATCCGAAACTCGTCGGTTGGTGGGGGCAGCGCCACATCGTCTACTCGTCCCGACGCCCGTCCTGACCGCATCGACCGGTCGCTGCGCATTCAGAACGAAGATCGACTAACTCGGTTGATGCTGCGGGAGGAGCAGGAACGTCGACCGGGTTCAGCCCCGGATGGCGAGGAGCTTCTCCAGGGCGCTCAGATCGAACGCTCCCTGCGTGCCGGTCATGAGGATCAGATGATCGGCGCCGGCCTCCAGGTAGGCCTCCACCGCATCCAGCTCCGAGGCGTTGATGCCCACCGTCCGCTCGATCTCCGCCGGATCTCGCCCGACCTCGGTGCACCACCGGTCGAGCACCGCGTTCTTGTGGGCGAAGTTCTCGGGTGGTCCGAAGGTGTTCCACTGGTCGGCGAACTGGGCGGTGATGCGCAGCGTGACCTTCTCCCCACCACCACCGATCATGATCGGCAGCCGACCCACGGGGGCCGGGTTGAGCGCCGCGAGGCGGGTGCGGATGCGCACGAGTGACGCTTCCAGTGCTCGCAGTCGCGAACCCGGCGTGCCGAACTCGTAGCCGTACTCGTCGTAGTCACGCTCGAACCAACCGGCTCCGATGCCGAGACAGGCACGACCATCACTCACGTGATCGAGGGTGCGGGCCATATCGGCGAGAAGTTCGGGATTCCGGTAGGTGTTGCCGGTGACGAGCATTCCCACCTGAGCCGATCTCGTATCGGCGGCCATCGCCGCCAGCGTGACCCATCCCTCGAAGTGGGCGCCGTCGGCGTCGCCGTACAGCGGGTAGAAGTGATCCCAGGTCCAGATGGAATCGGCGCCCATTGCATCGGCGTCCCGCCATGCGGTCCGGAGGTCCGCCATCGTCGTGTGTTGCGGCTGCAATTGGATGCCGACCTTGAAACCAGCCATGTTTGGACCTCTCATCTACGTGCGGTTCGGAGAGCCAATGTTCCCCGATCACTTCCCACTCACGACGCTACCGGAGGGGCGATGACTCACTCTCGGGGACCGTGGATGTAGATGGGGTGGATCTTGCTGTTGCGCTCACAACTGCACTGCTCCCGTTCGGTCGAGGAACGCACGGACCTCGTCCATGAAGCGTTCGGGGAGCTCGGCGAAGGCCTGATGCCCGCAGGGCAGAGTCACCACCTGCGGTTCGCCGAGCGCGCGGCGGGCTCGTCGTCCGTCCACCCACCACGGAAGGATCGGATCACGAGTTCCCCAGATCAGCAGGACCGGGACCCGGATGCTTCGGGCATCGTTCCGGGCGTCGTGCCCACGATCGGTGAAGCTCCTCCAGATCCGAGCGAATGTTCTGACCTTCTGAGGGTCGCGTGACGCAATCCTCGCGGCTGATCTGATCGAGTCGACCGCAGACGTGCGTCGGCGCAGGTACAGGCGGGGTAGGACGCGCATCGCCACTGGCGCCACCCGCTCGGAACCGAACAGCCGACAGGCGAAGAAGGTGGTCGGCCATCGAGGCGTGAACCCTCCCGGATTGACGAGCACGACGGCCCGCACGAGATCGGGTCGCCGAGCCGCGGCGCGCAGCGCAGCGAACCCGCCGACGGAGTTACCGATCAGGATCGAGGGTCCGTCGCCGAGTTCCTCGAGGACGGTCGGGAGGAGCTCGGCGAATCCGCACGCACTCGGCTCAGGTACCGGAGCGCTGTCGCCGTGTCCCGGCCAGTCGATGGCGTGCACCGTCGTACGACTCGCCAACTCGGCGCTGACGGCGTCGAAGTCGTGGTGATCACCACCGTTGGCATGGAGCAGGACGACAGGAGGGCCGGAGCCGGCCGTGTGGACCTCGACCCCGCCGATGGTGCGCGTTCCGGAGTTCATGGCGGCAAGGTAACTGAGCACACTGTCGATTCCTGCCCAGCGACATCGCTGGATCGACCCATCCCATCCGATTCGTCCAGGAAGGCGACTCCCGGTCAGATCGTGTCGACGCCCGTGGGCGCCGAGGACGTCGACGGAGACTGTGACACCCTCGCCGTTGAGTCCCCCGGTCGGCGTCCGCCGGCAGTCTGTTGGATCCAGGGTTCCAGTCGGTCGTAGCCTCCGGGCCGATGACCTCCGCACCGCTCACCGACTGAGGGGTTCCTGTGGCGTCGTGGGCTGAGGTCGTGAGTGCCGAACCCGAGTTGGCCTCGACGGTGGAGCGGATGTTCGCCGCCGGCCGCCACAAGACGATCGCCACCCTGCGAGTCGACGGGTCACCGAGGATCTCAGGCATCGAATGCGAGTTCGTCGACGGCCAACTGCGGTTCGGTTCCATGGCCGGGGCCCGCAAGGTGGCGGACCTGCAGCGCGATCCCCGATTTGCGCTCCATGGTCCCACCGTGGATCCGGTCGGGGAGGGTTCCGACTCCTGGGTCGGTGAGGCGAAGATCGCCGATCACGCACTACATGCCGGTGCTCTCGTCGCCGACGACGGCATCGGTCCGCCGGGCGAGCTCTTCGTCGCAGATGTGGCCGAACTCGTCGTCACCCGACTCGATCCGACCGGCTCTCGTTTGGTCATCGAGTGGTGGACGCCCGATGGCGGTCGTCGACTCGTCGAACGCGACTGACCGCACCGAACGTAGGATCGAAGTGTGCCGTCCGACATCGACCGAGCCAAGTACATCTCGTTCGTGTCCCGTCGTCGGGACGGCACACCGGTGGCGACGGCGGTGTGGGTGGTGCCGTTCGAGGATGGGTACGCCTTCACCACCGATCCCGATTCGTGGAAGGTGAAGCGGATCGCGCGAGATCCGGCGGTCACGATCCAGGCCTCGAACGTCCGGGGCAAGCCTCGGGCGGGTGCGCCCATCCACACCGGCCGGGCCGAACTTCTCGACGACGCGAAGGTCGCCACCGTGCGTGAGGTGGTTCGCGCCAAGTACCCCATCGCCTACTGGTTGCTGATCAGTTGGAGTGAGCGACGCGCCGCTCGACGTGACGGTTCGCCGACAGCGGGCACCGCCGCCATCAAGGTCGTCCTCGACACCTGATCACCTCGGGACGAGCGAGCGCATCGATGGAACGACTCTTCGTCGCGGTGTGGCCGCCGGCCGACATCATCGAGCAACTGCGGTCGCTGCCGCGCAAGGACCAGCGCGGTGTGCGCTTCATCGATCCCGAGAACTGGCACATCACGCTGCGATTCCTCGGCGACGTGTCGATCGAATCTGCCGGAGCGGCGCTCGATCTCCTCGACGCTCCGGCCGCGATCGCGAGACTCGGTCCGGGTGTCGATCTGCTCGGGGGTCGGAACCTGATCGTCCCCGTCGCCGGTCTCGACTTCCTCGCCGCCGACGTGCGGAAGTGCACAGGTGAAGTCGGTGAGCCCGACGAACATCCCTTCCGCGGCCACCTCACGATCGCCAAGGTGAAGCCTCGGTCAACGCTCCCTTCGGCGATGGGCGCATTCGTGGATCTGACGTTCACCGTTCATGAGGTCGCACTCGTATCGAGCCGCCTGCATCCCGACGGAGCCCGTTACACGACGCTCGAGACCTGGCCGCTCCAGATCGCGGAGTGAAGTCCGCCGAGGATCAGCGCCGTTCGAGCACCAGCACCGGGATGGTGCGCGTCGTTCTTGCCTCGTACTCGGCGAACGGAGGGATCGCCGTCTTCTGACGCTCGAACAACTCGTCGCGCTCGGCGCCCTTCGCCTCCCGCACCCGGACCGGGATTCGCTCGGTACCCACCTCGATCTCGGTCTCGGGATTGGCGATGAGGTTGTGGTACCAAGCCGGGTTGGTCGGTGCCCCGCCCAACGACGCGAAGATGACGACGTCATCACCGTTCGGTAGGTAGCAGAGCGGACACTCCCGCTCGATCCCGCTCTTGGCTCCCTTGTGGTGAACGATGACCATCGGCACGCCGGTGAAGTCGCCTCCGACCTGACCGCCGTTGGCCCGGAACTCGGCCATGATCTGCCGGTTCCATTCGTTCATGTCGTCACTCATGGCGGCTCCTCGTCGTGCTGTCACTCCGACGCTACCGCTCCGCGTCGCACCGCCGCCGGCCCCGATCGCGTGCTTGACTGGCATCGTGAGCGACGACCCACGGAAGAAGATCGTCGAGACGGTCGAGCGGTTCTTCACCGCCGGTCGTGACGTCGACCGACTGTCGTTCCTGACCGAGGACTGCCAGTGGTGGAACGGCTTGGGGAAATTCCCGGCCGCGCCCGGGCAGACCGTGTTCACCGGCAAGGACGAGATCGGTGGCTTCATCCTCGGTCGGGCGCCGTCGCCGCCGCAGCCCAACGGTCGTCGCGTCGACCGGTACGACCTGTCGACCATCTCCTTCGATGACGTGCACACCATCGCCGATGGCCCCTACGTGTTCCGTCAACACCTCTATCGCGCCACCACGCACGGCGGTCGTCCCTACGAGAACACCTACGGCTTCCTCTTCCGGTTCACCGACGACGGTCTCATCGATCGCATCTGGGAGCACTGGGGCACGTTGGAGGCGTACGAGACCCTGTTCCAGGGTCCGCTCGTCGTGCACGATCCCGATCTGCTGCTCATGACCACGCCCACCGTCCGTCAACGACTGGATCTGGAACGTCCCGTCGAACGCCACGTGTTGACCGAATGCATGGAGTTGGCCGTGCACGCGCCCAACGGTTCCAACCAGCAGGCGTACCGGTTCCTGTTCATCGACGATCGGTCGACCATCACGGCGCTGGCTGACATCTACCGGGCGGCCATGGCCGACTTCGTGAACCGATCCCGCACCGCCGCTCCCGAGGACAACGTCGATCGCAGCGGTGACGCCCAACAGCGCATCGCTCGCAGCGTGGCCTACCTCGCCGAGCACCTCCATGAGGTTCCGGTGATGTGTATCCCCATCTCGGCCGGTCGCACCGACGGCAGCGGTGACGCACCCTCGGACCGGATGAGCGCGTTCTGGCAGGCGAGCAAGTGGGGATCGGTCGTCCCGGCGCTGTGGTCACTCATGTTGGCGTTGCGTTCACGTGGCCTCGGCTCGGCATGGACGACGCTGACGCTGGTGCGCGAGCGCGAGGTGGCTGATGTGCTCGGCATCCCCTACGACCGCTGGCAACAGGTCGGTCTGTTCCCCATCGCCTACACCAAGGGCACCGAGTTCCGTCCCACTCCCCGGCGTCCGGCGTCGGAGGTCATGGCCTGGAACGGCTTCGTCTCGGGCGACTGACCGTTCGGGTTGCCATACGCTCGCGCCATGCGAGTCACCGGAGTGGAGCAGTACGGCGGTCCCGAAGCGTTGCGCGAGTTCGAGGTGCCCGAGCCGCACGCCGGTACGGGTGAGATCCGCATCGCAGTGCGCGCCGCCGCGGTGAACCCGACCGACACGCTGCTGCGCAGCGGGGCGCGGGCCACGATGCTGGCCGACATTCCCACGCCCCACGTGCCGGGCATGGATGCCGCTGGTGTGGTCGACGAGGTCGGTGAGGGTGTTGATCGATTCGCCCTCGGCGACGACGTCATGGCGATCCTGTTGCCCCGTGCCACCCACGGTGGGTACGCGCAGTACGTGGTGATTCCCGCCGAGTCGGCGGTGAAGATGCCGGTGAACGCCACGCACGCGGAGGCTTCGACCCTCCCCATGAACGGTCTCACCGCGCAGCTCGCCCTCGATCTGCTCGATCTGTCGCCCGGCTCGACGCTCGGCGTCACCGGTGCCGCCGGTGCCTTCGGCGGCTACGTGGTCGAACTGGCCAAGGCGCGGGGGCTGCGCGTCGTGGCCGACGCCTCGCCCGCCGACGAGGAACTGGTGCGCTCCCTCGGTGCCGACGTCGTCGTGGCCCGGGGCGACGATGTCGCCGACCGTTTCCTGGCCGAATGTCCGGACGGACTCGATGCCATCGCCGACGGCTCGTTGCAGGCCCCGATGCTCTTGCGTGCCATCCGTGACGGCGGTGCCATCGCCACCGTGCGTGGCTGGGACGGCCCCACCGAGCGCGACATCACCGCCCATCCGGTGTGGGTG
>JBJTGD010000329.1:0-7838 GCA_046093735.1 Acidimicrobiia bacterium
GCCGAGCACGCGCCGGCGTGGAACCCGATGAACGTCTGCAGCTACCACCTCCAGGAAGCCGGCGCGACCCCCGTCCAGGAGATCGCCTTCTCGTTGGCCACCGCCATCGACGTGCTCGACGCGGTGCGTGATTCGGGACAAGTGACGTCGGAGCGCATGTCGGATGTGGTGGCGTCGATCTCGTTCTTCGTCAACTCGGGCATCCGTTTCGTCGAGGAGGTGTGCAAGATGCGCGCCTTCACCAGGATGTGGGACGAGATCACGCGCGACCGCTACGGGGTGACCGATCCGAAGGCGCGCCGCTTCCGCTACGGCGTGCAGGTGAACTCGCTCGGACTCACCGAGGCCCAGCCCGAGAACAACGTGCAACGCATCGTGCTGGAGATGCTGGGCGTGACACTGTCCAAGGACGCCCGGGCGCGGTCGCTGCAGTTGCCGGCATGGAACGAAGCACTCGGACTGCCTCGTCCGTGGGACCAGCAGTGGTCACTGCGAATGCAACAGGTCCTGGCCTTCGAGACCGACCTGCTCGAGTACGACGACATCTTCAACGGCTCGCACGTGATCGAGGGACTGACCGACGAGTTGATGACGGAAGCCCGGGCCGAACTCGACGAGGTCTTGGCCATGGGCGGCGCCTTCGCCGCCATCGAGGAACTCAAGGGACGGCTCGTCACCTCCAATACCGAACGCGTGCGGCGCATCGAAGCGGGCGATCAGATCGTGGTCGGTGTCAACCGGTTCACCGAGACGGCCGACTCACCGCTCGCCGGCGACGAGGCCATCCTGCGCGTCGATCCGGCGGTGGAGGCCGAGACGATCGCCGAGGTGGAGGCGTGGCGCGCCGGGCGCGACCCTCAGGCGGTGGCGGCTGCACTGACCGAACTGCGCCGGGTGGCGGCCACCGATGAGAACATCGTGCCCGCATCCATCGCCCTGGCCGAGGCCGGCGGCACCACCGGCGAATGGGCGGGAGTGCTGCGAGAGATCTTCGGCGAGTACCGGGCGCCCACCGGCGTGGCCGCCGCCGTCGGCGCCGGTGCGCTGGGCGAGGACCTGCGCGCCGTGGCCGACCGGGTGCGGACGATGCCGGGGGGCCCACCCCGCTTCCTCGTGGGCAAGCCCGGTCTCGACGGGCACTCCAACGGCGCCGAGCAGATCGCCGTGGCCGCTCGAGATGCCGGGATGGAAGTGATCTACCAGGGCATCCGCCTCACCCCCGAGCAGATCGCGGCGGTCGCTCGCGACGAAGACGTGGACGTCGTCGGACTGTCGATCCTGTCGGGCAGCCACCTGCAACTGGTGCCCGATGTCGTCGATCGACTGCGAGCCGAGGGCGTGGAGTGTCCGGTGATCGTGGGCGGCATCATCCCCGAGGACGATCGACCGCGACTGTTGGCCGCCGGTGTGGCCCGCGTGTACACGCCGAAGGACTTCGAACTCGGCAGCATCATGGGTGACATCGCCGATCTCGTCGCCGCCGAGCGTTCTTGAAGCGATGGCAGTGCACTCGATCGGGATCTCCCTGCGTGATCCTTCCCACCTGTTCTCCTGCACGGGTGTCGACCCGACGTCCGTGGACTACGACGAGTTCGCGATTCGCCCCGCCATCGAGATGGTCCGCGACACCCTCGTCGCCGATCCGCCGCCGGGCGACGACACCGTCGAATTGGCCATCTCCCTTCCCCGGGACCGCACCCACATCGGGCTCGACGCCGAGTTGACCGCTGCGGTCCGACGTTGGGCCCGAGCCGAGTCGACCGCCGAAGCCCAACGCTCGAGTGCGACCTGGGCCGCAGCACGCCGGATGACGGTGGTGGTCGTGGCGCTGTTCGCACTGGTGCAATTCGCGACGGTCTCCATTCGTCGGGTCGCCATCGGCGTCGACAACGACATCGTGGCCGCGATCGCCGAAGGAGTGAGCGTCGTCGGTTGGGTCCTGCTGTGGTTCCCGATCGACTCCTATCTGCTCGAACGCGCACGCCGCGTCACTCGACGACGGTTGTCGGACGTGTTCGATCGGGTCGAGGTGAGCACGCGACCATTCGACTGAATCGGTCCTCAGTCCCCGTTCGCGAGTTCCCCCAGCACCTCGTCGTTGTCCGCACCGAGGGCACGCGCGGCGAAGCGCACACCACCCGGAGTGGCCGACAGCCGAGCTATGACATCCTGCATGGGCACACCGTCGACCTCGACGATGGCCCCTCGGGCGCTCAGATGGGGATCGACCACGATGTCGGCCATCGAGTACACGGGCGCAGCGGCGACCTCGGCCCGC
Organism: Acidimicrobiia bacterium; assembly: GCA_046093735.1. Lineage (GTDB taxonomy): Bacteria > Actinomycetota > Acidimicrobiia > Acidimicrobiales > Acidimicrobilacustridaceae > Acidimicrobilacustris. Next base: position 2,279 of record JBJTGD010000329.1, read on the forward strand.
TCGGCCGCCTCCACCACCTCGTCACGGGTGCGCTGACCCACCCACGTGGCGACGAGGGAATCGATCTCGGCGCGGTGTTCGACCCGACCAGCGAAGCCGGCGAACCGGGGGTCATCGGGCGCGCCGACCAACGCCAGGAAGCGCTGCGCCACCGACTCAGCCGTGGTGGAGATGGCCACCCACGAACCGTCGGCACAGCGATAGGTGTTGCGGGGCACCGAGTAGGGGATCCCCGAACCGAGTCGCGGTTGCAGATAGCCCGTGAGGGCGTGGGCCGACAGCAGCGGACCCATGAGGTGCAGCATCGACTCGAGCAGGTTGACGTCGACGACCTGACCCACACCGGAGTGCACCGCCACCATGGTGGCGAAGGCGGCGACGATGGCCGTGACCTCGTCGGTCAGGGCGATGGGTGGCAGGAGCGGGGGTCCGTCGGGTTCACCGTTCACCCCGGCGAACCCCGACATGGCCTCGGCCAGGGTGGCGAAGCCCGGGCGTGACGCGTAGGGACCGGTCTGACCGAACCCGGTGACACGAGTGATGACGAGTCGCGGATTGGTCGACAACAGCACATCGGGGGCGAGACCGAGGGACTCGAGTTTCCCGGGCCGGAAGTTCTCCACCAGCACATCCGCGGTGTCGAGCAGGCGCCGCAGCACATCGAGCCCATCGGGGGTCTTCAGATCGAGCACGACGGTGCGCTTGTTGCGACCGGCGATCTTCCAGAACAGCGCCACGTCATCGGAGGGATCGCGCCACCCCATGTCCCGCGCCGTGTCGCCGGTGCCCGGACGCTCGACCTTGATGACGTCTGCCCCGAAATCACCGAGATGTCGGGCACACCCCGGACCGGCCAGCACGGTGGACAGATCGACCACCCGAAGGTCCGACAGCGGTCCGTTCGACGACATCGCCCGACGCTACCCAGCCGGGCGGAACGTCGACGCGCCGTCGACGAGTTCGACGACCAGGTCACCGGCCACCGAACGCAACCGATGGGGCTCGGGACCGTCGAGGAGGTCAGGGCAGGCGGCCACGTCACCAGCGCGCGCCGCGTCGTCGGCCACGCGCGACAGCGCGATGGCCTCGTCGAGCACCGATCGGGCCTCGCCATCGAGCAAGGCCAGATCGTCGGACACGATCACCATCCCGCCCGATACCCCGACGGCGCGGGCCCAGGTACGAGCCGCCTCGGGAGTGAGTTCGGTCTCGCGGGTGCGCAACATCACGCAGTCCGGATCGTTGACCCACACCCGTCGGTGCAGGAAGGACCGGATGGCCGTGGCCGACCACGCATGACGCGTGGCCGGTTGCGTGCCGGCGTAGCCGGCGAGGAACGGCTCCACCGGACCGAGGGACCACGCCGGGGCGACGTCGGCCCCGATGCGATTGGCATCGACCGCACCGACCGAGTTCGACAGCGGCACACCACAGCCGAGGAGGAACACGTCGTCGCCCACTCCAGCGCGGATGGCATCGAAACCGGCGCGCACACGTTGCGCCGGCGTGCACGAGGCGTCGGACCACACGCCGTCGAACGAGGGGGAGAAGGTGAAGTCGAGCTTCAGGTACGTGAACCCCATGTCGACGAGCGTCGCCCCCAACGACCGAAGGTGCTCACGCACATCGTCCCGAGTCGTATCGAGTCCGTACATGAAACCGTCACGACCGCCCTCCCACGGCGGATTGAACATGTTGAGCAGCGGTTCGCCGTTGGGGTCGCGGGCCAACCACTCGGGATGCTCGGTGGCCACGCGCGAATCGGGTGCGGCGAGGAAGGGCGCCAACCACAGTCCCGGACGGCGACCACGGGTGGCGATAGCCGCCGCCATGGAGGGCAGGTCACCGCCGAACCGTTCCGACACCGTGAGCCAGTCGCCGATCGCCGACTGGAATCCGTCGTCCACCTGCAACACGTCGAAGGGCCAGTCATCGGACAGCGCGAGGTTGAAGTCGATGTCGGCCCGGGTCACGCCGTGGAAGTAGTGGTACCAACTGCACCACCCCACCTGATGGCCGGCGTCGATGCGAGCTCCGGATCGACGACCGACCATCGACGCCCACGCCGCCAGCAGTTCGTCGACCGGCGCGCCGGTGGCCACCGTGACGCCGTGCAGCACCCGTCGCTCCGACGAGGCGAGCACAGCGTCACCGAGGAACGCCTCGGCACACAGTTCGACACCCGTCGGGCCGGTCCGCAGTCGCAACGTGCCGTCATGGCGGTCACCACCATCGAACCCGATCACGATCGGTTGGTCGCCATCGTCGGTGAGCACCGTCACCCATTCCGAACGCAACTCGTCGGCATGGGTCACGATCCGTTGATCGGCCTGATTGATGGCCCTGATCAACTCCACGGAACCGGGCACGAGCGAGGGATCGCGGTCAACCCCGAACACGGCGACATCTGACGGGCTCCATGACTGGTACCCGTGGCGCAGCATGCGGATCGGTCCTTGCCCGTCGACGACGCGGAACACCAACCGCACAGCGCGCACCGCGCCGATTCCCGGCGCCGATCGGGCCACCGTCCACGACCATGTCTCCGCCGAACCGGGACCACCGCCGGGACCACCACCGTCGCCCCACCCGGTGGTCACCGACAGGTCGATCTCGTGAGCGCCGAGCGCAGCCTGCGAGGGAGACGCGGACCACACGGTCCCGTCGTCCAGTTCGAGTCGATCGACGACCACGCGCATGAGCGGCGATGCTACGGGCGCTCGGGCGAACGGGCTGTGCCGCTGACTACCGGTGCGATCAGACGCCGGGCCGCGACCGCCGGGCGGCCACCGGTCGTGACCACCAGCGACCGCTGAACCGCCAGCTCGACTCGCGTTCGGCCTCGTCGACCAGCACCGCCACCGGACGGGTGACCTCGATGGCGGCGGCGATGGCCACCGCCTCCTCCTCGGTCGGTTCCGGGGAGATGCGCAGACCACTCACAACGGGATGTTCCCGTGCTTGCGGTGCGGGAGCTCCTCGCGCTTGGACCGCAGCATCTCGAGACCGGCGATCACCTTGCGACGAGTGTCGGCGGGATCGATCACGTCATCGACGAAGCCCCGCTCGGCGGCCACATAGGGATTGGCGAACCGCTCGGTGTAGTCGTCGACCAACTCGGCGCGGCGTTTCTCGGGATCGGCGGCACCCTCCAACTCGCGTCGGTAGAGGATCTCCACCGCACCCTGCGGACCCATGACCGCCAGTTCGGCCGAGGGCCAGGCGAAGGCGAGATCGGCACCGATCGACTTGGAGTTCATGACCACATAGGCGCCGCCGTAGGCCTTGCGGGTGATCACCTGGATGCGCGGCACCGTCGCCTCGCAGAAGGCGTAGAGCAACTTGGCGCCGTGGCGGATGATGCCGCCGTACTCCTGATCGACACCGGGCAGGAAGCCGGGCACGTCGACGAACGTCACCAGCGGGATGTTGAAGGCATCACAGGTCCGCACGAATCGCGCGCCCTTCTCCGCCGACTCGATGTCGAGCACGCCGGCCAGCACCATCGGCTGATTGCCGACGATGCCCACCGACTCACCGTTGAGTCGAGCGAACCCGCACACGATCGATCCCGCCCATCGGGGGAAGTACTCGAAGAAGTCGCCATCGTCGACGACCGACGCGATGACCTTCTTCATGTCGTAGGGGATGTTCGGGCTGGCCGGCATGATCTCGACCAGTTCGGGGCAGAGTCGTTCCGGGTCGTCGCCACTCATGAGCACGGGCGCGGTCTCGAGGTTGTTCGACGGCAGGAACGAGAACAGATACTTCACGTCGTCGAGGACCGACTTCTCATCGGGACCGACGAACGTGGCCACACCCGACTTGCTGGCGTGCGATTTGGCACCGCCTAGTTCCTCGAGCGTGACCTCCTCGCCGGTCACCGTCTTCACCACGTCGGGACCGGTGATGAACATGTGCGAGGTCTCGTCGGTCATGAAGATGAAGTCGGTCATGGCGGGGCTGTACACCGCGCCGCCGGCGCACGGACCGAGGATCACCGAGATCTGAGGGGTCACGCCCGAAGCCAGCACGTTGCGATGGAAGATGCCGCCGTAGGAGGCGAGCGACACCACGCCTTCCTGGATGCGGGCACCGGCTCCGTCGTTGAGACCGATGAGCGGTGCACCCACCGACAGCGCCAGGTCCATCACCTTGTGGATCTTCTCGGCGAACACCTCACCGAGGGCGCCGCCGAAGACGGTGAAGTCCTGGGAGAACACGAACACCTTGCGACCGTCGATGGTGCCCCATCCGGTGACGACGCCGTCGGTTTAGGGCCGCTCCTCGATCCCACTCTCGTGGGCCCGGTGACGGGCCAGCATGTCGAGCTCGTGGAAGGAGCCCTCGTCGAGGAGGTAGTCGATGCGCTCGCGGGCCAACATCTTGCCCTTGGCGTGCTGACGCTCGACCGAGCGCTCGGATCCGGCGTGCAGGGCCTGTTCCTTGCGCTGGGCCAGGTCGGCGAGGCGCTCGGTCATGGAGTGTTCCGACATGCCGGCGACACTATCCGGCCCACCGACGGGGCCGAGAGGCCAGCCGCCGTGCCGGCCGGAGCTCGGAGACGTAGGCTGACGACGCAGCACACCGCCGCACCGAAAGAAGGTCCCCATGCCGAGCGGATTCGAACTGCTGGTCATCCTCGCCGTCATCGCCCTGCTGTTCGGCGGCGCCAAGCTGCCCAAGCTGGCTCGCTCGCTCGGTTCGGCCAAGGGCGAGTTCGAGAAGGGCCTGCGCGAGGGCAACAAGGCCGAGGGCACCAACACGTCGGACGAGAAGACCGATCCTGCGGCGGGTTCGACCGGCTCCTGAACCCCTGCGGACCGTTCAGGTCCGCGCTGCGGCCAGTCGCTCTATCCGCTCGGCCAGTCGCCCGGCGTCGACTCGTTCGAGTGCGTCGACGAGGTCGTCGGTCGGCCCCGTCCACCGCAGTTGCGCCACCGAGTCCACGGTGGGCGCATCGGTGACCACGGTGGCGATGCGCCGGAACAACAGCGCCAGTTCGCGCTGCTCGTCGAGGGTGGCCGCCAACTTGGCAGCACCGCGCACGGTGACATCCCACTCCGCCGGGTCGACGGGGATGGCCTCGATGTGTCCGTAGCGGGCCAGCACCGTCGACGCCGATTTCGCGCCCCAACCGGGCAGACCGGGGAATCCATCGGCGGTGTCGCCCATGAGCGCCAGGTAGTCGGGGATCGATTCCGGTGGCACTCCGAACCGCTCGATGACCCCGTCGTGATCGAACATCTGCCCCTTGCGGCGGTCGAACTGCACCACGCGTCGGCCGACGACACACTGGGCCAGGTCCTTGTCGGGTGTGCAGATCAGCACCCTCTCCACCGACCGGTCGGCGGCGGCCACAGCGGCGGCCGAGGCCAGTCCATCGTCGGCCTCGTGCTCGATCATCGACAGCACGGTGAACCCGACTGCGGCCAGCACCTCGTCGAGCACCGGGAACTGGTCACCGAGTTCGGGATCGAGTTCCTCACCGGTCTTGTACCCGTCCCACAACTGGTTGCGGAACGACTCCACGGTGCGGTCGGTGGCGATGGCGACGTGG
>JBJTGD010000330.1:0-4149 GCA_046093735.1 Acidimicrobiia bacterium
GTAGTCGATGTGGGTGACACCGGTGACGCCGTCGGCCTGCTCCCGCACCAGCCCCGAGAACACCACGACTGCGCCACAGCGGGGCAGGCCGACCCACGCCGATGCGGCATCGACATCGAGTGGCTCGGCGGTGAGGGCGACCCAGTCGTCACTGGAGGGGGGCGGGAACTCCACGCCGCGATGGTAGTGGGGCCCGCGGTCCGCTCCGGGGGGCCCATGGCTAACTTCGACGGAATGGCGTTCCCCGACGATCCCGATGACGACATCGGCTTCGTCCCGCCCCTGCCGCCCGAGGACCGGCTGTGGCGTCACCCCTCCGAGCGAGCCTCGGCCCGACCGGGGATCCACTCGAGACACCGGCGTGGGCCCGCCCGGACGCTGTCGTTGATGGTCGCCGCCGCGGCGATGGTGGCGATGGTGGTCGGGGTGAGCACGGTGCTCGGGGAGGACCGACCCGGCCGGAGCGCAGCGCTGGCCGACAGCGACCAACTCGTGGCCGCCCCACCCGAACTGCTGGACAGTCTCGGACCGGCGCTGGTGCACGTCACCGCCGAGCGGCCCGACGGCCGCACCTCGGCCACCGGGGTGGTGGTGCGCGACGACGGCCATCTGGTGACGGCCGCTGAGCCGTTGAGCGGTGCGACGTCGATCACCGTGCGCGTCGCCGACGGATCCTCGTTCAACGCCACGGTGGTGGGCACCGACCGGACCGACGATCTCGCTGTGCTCGACATCCCAGTGCGCGACGCCGCCGGGGCCCGACTCGACACATCGACGCGTCCCGGTCCCGGCGAACGCGTCTACGTGGTGGGTCGGCTCGTCGACTCACCTCATCCATGGGTAGGGGGCGCGTCGATCGATGTGTCACGTGAACGCGTCGTCGCCAGCGACGGTTCGGTGCTGCTCGACATGCTGCGGACCGTCCTGACCACTCCAGGGACCCCGACGGCCGCCGTGGTGTGTCGATCCGACGGATCCGTCCTCGGCATCGTCTCGTCGAAAGCGCGACGGCCGGCATCACCCGCCCGATCGGCGCCGACGTCCTCGATGGCCACGCCTCGTCGCGTCACGACGTGGGCGACGCCGAGTCCGTGGATCGCCCGTGTGGCCGACGACATCATCGACACCGGCGCCCTCCACCGAGGATGGATCGGAGTGGTGGCCGACGATCGCGACGGCGAAGGGGTGATCGTGCGATCCGTGGTGGCCGGTGGCCCGGCGGCGCGCGCCGGGTTGGCCGCCGACGATCGCATCGTGTCGATCGACGATGCCACGGTGTCGACCGCCGACGACGTGGTCCTCGCCATCCGCGCCCGCCGAGCCGGTGAGCAGGTGTCGATCGTGACCGTCCGGGACGACGAGACCCGGCGAGCGGCGGTGACGGTCGGCGACCAGCTCAGCGGTCAGATCAGCGGACAGCGTTGAGTCGACGTCGCAACCAGACGACGAGACCGAACACCACAGCCGACGCAGCCGCCGCGGTCACCCCCATGGCCAGTTGCTGGCGGTGGCGCGGGGTCAGTCGAGCCCACGGTCCCCCGCGGTCGGCCTCCACATAGGCCTCCTCGTTGGTGTGGGACGGCTCCCAGCCGAGGGCCCGCAGTCGATCGTTGGCCACGACCCAGGGCGCCGACACCGCCACCAACGTGTCGGGATCGCCCGGCGCCAGGCCCAGCAATTCGCCGACGCGGGCGAGGACGATGGCCACCGGTCGGCTCAGTCGTAGACGCGCCGTGGGTCCGCGTAGCGCCCGTACCTGTGCGTAGGACAGCCAGCCATCGGGAGCCACGTTCACCGCACCATCGACTCGTGCTGCGCCGATGCGGACGATGGCGTCGACGAGGTCATCGATGTGCACGAACTGCACCGGGCCCGGATCACTCACCAACAGACCCGAGGTGGACCACGGCGACCGGGCCAACCACCGCCCGGTCTCGGGACCGACCACCACACACGGGCGCACCCGAGCGCAGGTCGCGCCCCGGGAGCGCGCCCAGATGGCCACCAATCGTTCGAGTTCGGCCCGATCGACCGCGGCGGCGATCTCGAGATTGGGGTGCACCGGCGCGTCCTCGGTCATGGGCACCGGATTGGCCAGACGGGCGCCGTAGACGAGCGCCGAGGACAGCACGATCACGCTGGCCACATCGGCCACCCGGGCCAGCATCACGAGGAACGAACGGGTGGCGGCCAGTTCGAGTTCGGCACCACCGGTGCCGTCGATGTCGAGTCCCGATCGGGGCCCGGCCAGCACCAGTCGGGTGGCGCCCTCGCACAGCGAGGCCAGTCGCGGATCGTCGAGCGAGAACGGCGCCACCACCAGTTCCGCCTCACCGGCGATCGAGGCCAGGAGCCGGCGCTGGGCGGGCTGCGCGCCCACGGCGACCACGCGGTCGTCCGCGGGTTCGGCCAGGGCGGCGTTGTCGTGTCGACGGCCGATGGGCAGGTCCGCACCGGTGACGACGACGACCTCTCCCATGCGCTCATGGTGGCACGGGGGGCCGACGACCACCATCGGTACGCTCGGGGCATGATCGTCGACTGCGCCGCCTACCGGAACGGCATCAGGGTGACCGGCGCACTGACCATCCCCGAGATCTCCGACTGGGTTCGCCAGCCCGACACGTTCGTGTGGATCGGGCTACGGGTCCCGTCGCTGGAGGAACTGCAATCGGCGGTGACGGCCTGCGGGGCCGACGTCGGCGAGGTGGCCGAGCTGCTGCAGCCACACGACCGTCCGGGATTCGGCGTGCACGACGGCGCCACATCGCTGGTGCTGCGCACCGCACACATCAACCCGAACATGGATTCGGTGCTGCTCGGCGAACTCACCGTCCTCATCGGTCCGTCCTACGTGATCAGCGTTCGCCACGGGCAGGCCAGTCCGTTGTCGACCACCCGCGCCGAGTTGGAAGCCGAGCCCGACCGGATGCGTCTCGGACCGACGATGGTGCTGGCGGCGATCTGCGAACGGGTCGTGCTCGACTACGGACCGGTGCTCGACTGGCTGGAACGCAGGACCATCGACGTGGAACGCGAAGTGCTCGATGACTCGAACCGGTCTCCGGTGCGAAGGCTGTACCGGATCAAGCGCGAACTGAGGGAGTTCACCACGGCCACCGATTCGCTCGACGATCCGATGGAACGACTGATCCGGGTACGGCGCGGCCAATGGCCCATCGAGGTGACCAACTACCTCGAGGAGACCAATGACGTGCTCGATCGCGGTACTCGACGCGCCGAGTCGTTGTCGCGATTGCTCGACAGTGCGTTCTCCACCCTCATGGCCGAGATCTCCAATCAGCAGAACTCCGACATGCGCAAGATCTCGGCGTGGGTCGCCATCGCCGCCGTCCCCACCATGATCGCCGGCATCTACGGCATGAACTTCGAGAACCTGCCCGAACTGAATTGGGAGTACGGCTACTTCGTCGTGCTCGGGTTCATGGCGCTGGTGTGCACATTGCTCTATCGACGATTCAGGAAGTCGGGATGGCTCTAGCCTGACCGGTGTGAGCGACGAGACCCCTGACCGGAGCGAACCCGATCCGTTCGCCGGCATGCCGTTGTTCGGTGACATCGCGCGACTCCTGTCCCAGCAGGCCAACGCCACATGGGACGCAGCGCGGCAGTTGGCGGTCTCGGTGGCCACCGGCGGGTCGGCCGAACCCAACGTCGATCCCCTCGAGCGCATCCGGCTCGAGCAGTTGGCCCACGTGGCCGAACTGCACGTGGCCGACATCTCGGGGCTGCCCACCAGTCACGGCGGGGCCGGGGTGACGATCGTGCCGGTGACCCGGGGCCAGTGGGCGACGACGACGCTCGATGCGTGGCGACCGCTGCTCGAACGACTCACCTCCTCGCTGACCCCACCGGAACGACCGGCCGAACCCGATGATCCGACCGGATTCCTGGCCCCGCTGCTGCGCATGGTGTCACCGATGCTGTTGGGCATGACCGCCGGGTCGATGGTCGGCCATCTGGCCACCCGCGCCTTCGGTCAGTACGACCTGCCGATCCCGCGGACACCGAACGACCAGTTGATGGTGGTGCCGGCCAACCTCGACACCTTCGCCTCGGAATGGTCGATCGCCGCCGACGATCTCCGTCTGTGGGTGTGCGTGCAGGAGATCGCCGTGCACACGGTGC
>JBJTGD010000331.1:0-8046 GCA_046093735.1 Acidimicrobiia bacterium
CACGACCCACTCGCCCTCGGCCCAGTCCTGCGCGGCGTAGGCCTCTTCCTCGGCCAGCTGCGTCTCCGACTTGATGTCGACGCGCCACCCAGTGAGACGGGCGGCGAGGCGGGCGTTCTGGCCCTCCTTCCCGATGGCCAGTGACAACTGGTAGTCGGGGACGATCACCTCGGCGGTGCCGGTGTCCTCGTGGATCCGCACCTCCTTGACCTTGGCCGGCGACAACGCCTTCATCACGAAATCGGCCGGTTCGTCGGAGAAGGGGACGATGTCGATCTTCTCGCCCCGCAACTCGTTGACGACCATGCGCACGCGCGCACCCCGGGCGCCGACGCAGGCGCCGACGGGATCGACGTTCGAATCGTTCGACTGCACGGCGATCTTGGTGCGGGCTCCCGGCTCGCGGGCACACGCCATGATCTCCACCACGCCATCGGCGATCTCGGGGACCTCGAGTTCGAACAGTCGCTTGATGAGTCCCGGATGGGTGCGACTGGTGACGATCTGGGGACCCTTGGCCGTCTTGCGCACCTCGACGATGTAGGCCTTGACCCGGGAGCCGGGCTCGGGGCGCTCGTAGGGCACCTGCTCGGCCTGGGGCATCAGCGCCTCGACCCGACCGAGGTCGAGCAGCGTGTAGCGGGCGTCGGTCTGCTGGATGATCCCGGTGACGATGTCGCCCTCACGGCCGGCGTACTCCTCGTACTTCATCTCGCGCTCGGCCTCGCGGATGCGCTGGTTCATCACCTGCTTGATGGTCTGCGCCGCCACGCGGCCCCACACCTCGGGGGGCGGGGTGACGTCGAACTCCTCGCCGACGGGCACACCGTCGTCGTCGAGTTCCTGGGCCATCACGCGCACGTCACCGGAGTCGGGATCGATGACCACCCACGCGTACTCCTGTGAATCAGGGAGTCTCTTGTAGGCGGACTCGAACGCATCGGCCAACGCGCCGAACAGCGTGTCGACCGAGATTCCCTTGTCGATCGCCAGCGCCTGGAGCGCCTCGATGAGGTCAGGGGAGTTCATCACGACTGGATCATCTCCTCGTCGGGGGACGACGACTCGTCCCGTGTGGTTGGTTGAGGTTTCGACTTCTTGGCACTCTTCGCACCCGGGCTGCCCGGTTTGGGAGCCGGGCCCCAGACGAAGGTGGTGCGGGCCTTGGTGATCTCGCCGAGGGCGAGGGTGACCGACTCCCCCAACGGTTCGTCGAGCGCGATGGTGGCGGTGTTGTCGTCGGCGGCGGTGACGGTGCCCGTGAAGCGACGACCGAGGGGATGGTCGGGGTAGGTCTTGACGGCCACGGTGCGTCCCACGGCCCACGCCCAGTGGGCCGGCGTGCGCAGGTTGCGCTCGAGGCCGGGACTGGAGACCTCGAGCGTGTAGGCCCCGGCGATGGGATCGTGCTCGTCGAGGGCCCGCGACACCGCCCGCGTGACCTCCGAGATGGCGTCGATGTCGACGCCGCCCGGCCGGTCGATGGTGACCCGCAGGATGGCACCGGCCTGTTCGAGGTCGAACAGTTCCAGGCCGCGACCGGTCACGACGGGCTCGATCACGGCGCGGACACGCTCGGGAACGCTCATGTGATCGACCTCCTCTCGCAGACGGTGGACGGGCAGACGGTGGACGGGACAGGGCCGCAACCGACGCCGGGAGAAAGAAAAGGCGTGGGCCAGGCCCACGCCTCCGTCAGCACTGCAGAACGATTGCGAGACGGGAAGGGTACACGGGCCCCGTCCCGATCACCACTTCCGGTGCCGTCGTCAGTAGGCCCGGGCCACCACAGCCAGCGCCTCCGAGGCATCGTCGCTGGCCGGGAGGGTTCCGTCCGGGAGCACCAGACAGCGCACGGTGACCGACCGGGCGGCCAGTGCGGCCTCGCCCTCCACGCCCACCGCAGCCCACGGGAGACGGGCCCATCCGGTGGCGGCGGCCTCGGCTGCCTCCTCCACGGTGGCCACGTCGACGGTGCGGGCCTCGCGCCGGGCCAGGGCCTCGTCGAACAGTCGGCTCTGGGCGGCGGCCAGGGCCACCCGCACCGCCTCGACCACTCCGCCCAGCGGGACTGCCCCCTTGGCGCCGCCGACGCGCTCGGCCACGGTCACCACATCGTCGGCCAGATCTCGCGGTCCGAGCTCGAGCCGCACCGGGACACCCTTGAGTTCCCAGTCGGTCACCCGTCGGCCCATCGAGGTCTCGACGCGCACATCGAGTTCGACACGCAGGCCGGCGTCCACCAGCTCGGCAGCCAGGGCGCGGCACCGGGCCACGACGGCGTCGTCGTCGCGCACGGCCAGCACCACCACCTGCACGGGGGCCAACACCGGCGGGATGCGCAGACCGGCATCGTCGCCGTGACACATGATCAGGCCGCCGACCATCCGGGTCGACACACCCCACGACGTCGTCCACGCCAGTTGCCGCTGTCCCTCGGCGTCGAGGAAGGCGATGTCGAAGGCACGGGAGAAGTTCTGCCCCAATTCGTGACTGGTGCCCATCTGCAGGGCCTTGCCGTCACCCATCATCGCTTCACACGTCATTGTGTTGGTGGCGCCGGCGAATCGTTCCTTCACCGTCTTGCGCCCGGTCACCACCGGGATGGCGAGGACATCGCGCATGAACGAGGCGTACACATCGTGGAGGATGCGCTCGGCATAGGCCCGGCCGTCCGCTTCGCTCACGTGTGCGGTGTGTCCCTCCTGCCACAGGAACTCGCTGGTGCGCAGGAACACGCGCGGGCGCAACTCCCAGCGGACGACGTTGGCCCACTGGTTCAACAACAGGGGCAGATCGCGGTAGCTCTGCACCCACTTGGCCATGAACTCGCCGATCACCGTCTCCGAGGTGGGCCGCACCACGACCGGCTCCTCGAGTTCCTTGCCCCCGGCCACGGTGACCACGGCCAACTCCGGCGAGAACCCCTCGACGTGCTCGGCCTCACGGGTGAGGTAGTCCTCGGGGATGAACAGCGGGAAGTAGGCGTTGCGGGCGCCGGCGACCTTGATGCGCCGGTCGACCTCGGCCTGCATCTGCTCCCAGATCGAGTACCCGTAGGGCCGGATCACCATCGTCCCGCGCACGGGACCGTTGTCGGCCAGTTCGGCCTTGGCGACGACGTCCTGGTACCAGCGGGGGAAGTCGTCGGCCTGGGGGGTGAGGACGGGAGCGGCCATGGCCGCCGATGCTAGGCGTCGGTCGCGTCAGTCCAGCGACCGGATCTGCTGGATCCTCTCGGCGACGTGATTGGCATCGTCGCCCTTCTCGTCGAGCAGCGCCGCGCGGTCGGCTTCGGCTTCGGCGGCTGCGCCCTCGTCGCGACGACGCAGCGCCTCCTCCACTCCCCCTTCGTCGATGATCTGCGCCCATTCGACGAGCGCATCGACCATCTCCGACTCGGGCACGACCTTGACCACCTCGCCCTTCACGAACAGATGACCGCGCTTGCGACCGGCGGCGATGCCGAGATCGGCCTCGCGCGCCTCGCCCGGACCGTTCACCACGCACCCCATCACCGCCACCTGGATGGGGATCTCGAGTCCGTCGAGCGCCTCTTGGGCGGCGCGCGACACCTCGATCACGTCGACCTCGGCGCGACCGCAGGACGGACAGGCGATGAGGTCGAGTCCGCGTCGTTCCCGCAGACCGAGACTCTCCAACAACCATCGTCCGGCGCGCACCTCCTCCACGGGATCGGCGGTGAGCGAGTAGCGGATGGTGTCGCCGATGCCCTCGGCCAGCAGCGTGGCGATGCCGGCAGTGGCCTTCACCAGCCCGGCGGGCGGCGGACCGGCCTCGGTGACGCCGAGGTGCAAGGGGAAGTCCACGGTGTCGGCCATGAGGCGATAGGCATCGATCATCAGCGCGACGTTCGAGGCCTTCACCGAGATCTTCACGTCGTCGAAGTCGACCTCGGCGAACAGCTCCAGTTCCCGCACCGCCGATTCGACCATGGCCTCGGCCGTGACCCGGCCCCCGTACTTCTCGTAGAGCTCGGGATCGAGCGAGCCGCCGTTCACCCCGATGCGGATGGGGATGCCCCGATCGCGGGCTTCGGACGCCACCGCCTTGATGTGCTCGGGGCGGCGGATGTTGCCCGGATTGAGTCGCAGACCGTGCACCCCGGCCTCCATCGCCTCGAGCGCGCGCCGGTACTGATGGTGGATGTCGGCCACGATGGGCAACGGCGAGCGCGGGACGATGGCGGCCAGACCCTCGGCGGCCTCCTGCTCGTTGCAGGTGCAGCGCACGATGTCGCATCCGGCGGCGGCGAGGGCGTAGATCTGCTGAAGGGTTCCCTCCACATCGGCCGTCTTCGTCGTCGTCATCGACTGCACCGAGATGGGCGCGCCACCACCGACGGGCACCTCTCCGACCCGGACCTGTCGGGTGGGACGCCGCGGATAGCGGTGCTGGACGATGGGTTGGGTCACGGCACCGAGGCTAGGCCGTCAGGGTGTGAGTCTGACCGGATCGACGGCGTCGAGGTACAGCGTCGACATGAACAACCCGACCATCAGCAGCACCACGACGTAGGTGACGGGCATGAGCTTGGCCATGTCCACGCGGTAGGGACGACCGCGCAGCCGCGACCGGATCGCCTCGTAGGTGGCCACGGCGATGTGCCCGCCGTCGAACGGCAACAACGGCACCAGGTTGATGAGGCCGAGGAAGATGTTGACGGTGGCCAACAGGGCCAGCACCCCGGCCCACCCGGTCTCCTCACCCAGTTCGGCACCGATGTTGACGATGCCCAGCAGGGACATCGGTCGATCGGCGTTGGACGACGTCGTCGTGCTCCCGCTCGGGGCGTTCCCCGAGGACGAACCGCGGTCGACCGGCGTCACGTCGGTGTCGGTGGCCCCACCGTTGGCCACCTGGGAGGCGAGACGACTGATCCCGTCGGGCGAGAAGATGCGACCCATGGCCGCCACCGACCCGGTGATGGTCTCACCGAAGGCACCAGCCGCCTCACCGGTCGCCGTCACCACACCGGAGCGCACGAGCACCGATTCCGGGCTCACACCGAGGAAGCCGCGCGCACCCTCGGCCGGGAGGGTGAGCGGGGCGGTGACGATGGTGGTGAAGTCGCGACCGTTGCGATCGAAGGTCACCTCGGTCGGGCCCGACCGGTCGGCCAGCACGGTCTTCAGTTGCTCATAGGAGTCGACGGGCGTGTCGCCCACCGCCACCACTCGGTCGCCCGGTCCGAGCGCGCCGAGGGCGCGGGCACCCTCGAGGTTGAGCGCCCATCCGACGGTCACCGGGATGTCGAGCTCCTCACCGTCACGCTCCACCTCGAGGTCGACGGTGCGACCACTGAGCGTGCGCACGATCGGCGTGAAGTCGTCGAAGCCGCCCACCGACTGTCCATCGATGGTGAGGATGCGATCCCCGGGCTGGAGTCCGGCGGTCTGGGCCGCCGAGGCCTCGGACACCGTGGAGATCCGCCACGAGTCGGTGCTCGGATGTCCGAATCCGGCGAACACCACCACCAGCAGGAGGAATCCGAGCACGAGGTTCATGACCGGACCGGCCAACACCGCCGGCATGCGGCGCCAGTAGGACTGCGAGCGATAGGTGCGCGTCTCGTCATCGGCGTCGGCGAGATCCTCGAGGTTGTGCATCCCGATGATCCTCACATAGGCGCCAGCGGGCACCAGCTTGATGCCGTACTCGGTCTCGCCCCTACGGAACGACCACACGCGCGGCCCGAACCCGAGGAAGAACTCGGTGACCTTCATGCCGTTGCGCTTGGCCATGAGGAAGTGGCCCATCTCGTGCAGGAACACCGAGGCCACGATGGCCATGATGAGCACGAACAGCCAGATGCGGGCGAACGCCACCCACGCCAACAGTGCCAGCAGGAGTCCGAGTAGCACGTAACGGTTCCCGAACACGCGCTCCACTGCGTTCTCGGTCCGCTCCGGCCCGGAGGACTCGCGCTCGCGCTGCTCGCCGGGAGCCGGAATCGTTCCCGTCATCGCAGAGCCGCCTTTCGATCGAGCAGGGCCGAAGCTACGCGTCGGGCGGTGGCATCGGCATCGATCACCGATGCCGCATCGGTGGCCGGCGCGCCGTCGTGGGCGGCCACCGTGGACTCGATGACCGACGGGATGTCGACCCAGGCGATCCGTCCGTCGAGGAAGGCGGCCACCGCCACCTCGTTGGCTGCGTTCAACCACGCCGGCACCGTGCCTCCGGCGCGACCGGCGGCGAAGGCGAGACCGAGACAGGTGAAGGCCTCGAGGTCCGGAGGTTCGAAGTCGAGACGCCCGAGTGTCGACCAGTCGATGCGGCCGAAGGGGGTGCCGATGCGGTCGGGCCACGCCAGCGCGTACCCGATCGGCAGACGCATGTCGGGGTTGGACAACTGGGCGATCGTCGACGCGTCGGTGAACTCCACCATCGAGTGCACGATCGACTGCGGGTGGACGACGACCTCGATCTGGTCGAAGCCGATCCCGTAGCCCACGTCACCCGCCGGTGCGCCGAAGAGTTCGTGGGCCTCGATGACCTCGAGTCCCTTGTTCATGAGCGTCGAGGAATCGACCGTGATCTTCGGACCCATGCTCCAGGTGGGATGGGCGAGCGCGTCGTCGATGGTCACCGAGGACAGCTCGTCGATCGATCGACCGCGGAACGGGCCGCCACTGGCCGTGAGCAACAGTCGCGCCACGCTGTGGTGGTCGGAGCTCGAGCGCAGACACTGATGGATGGCGCCGTGTTCGGAGTCGACCGGGATCAACTCGGCCCCGGGGGTCCGCCGGGAGACCTGCACCACCGGGCCGGCGGCGATGAGCGACTCCTTGTTGGCCAGCGCCAGACGTCGACCCGCATCGAGGGTCGCCAGCGTGACGTCCAAACCGGCGAAACCGACCACGCCGTTCACCACCACGTCGGCCAGTTCGGCCAGCGAGGCCATGGCGTCGGTGCCGGCGCGCACCTCGACGTCCACTCCAGCGAGAGCGTCGACCACCGCCGGTGCTGCGGCGGGATCGGTGACGGCCACCACCGTCGGTCGGTGCCGACGGACCTGCGTGACCAGAGCCGACGGGTCCCGACCGGTGGCGCCGATGGCCACCAGTTCGAAGCGCTCGGGCTCGGCCTCGATCACCTCGAGTGATTGTGTGCCGATCGAGCCGGTGGATCCGGCGAGGGCGACACGGGTTCGGGCCATGGGGCGAGCCTACCGACGGTGGTCGCTCGACGGTCCTCGGGTCAGCCGAACGACAGCACCCGGGCGACGTAATAGGCGGTGGGCAGCGCGAACAGCAGTCCGTCGAACCGATCGAGGATCCCGCCGTGCTGGGGCAGCAACGAACCGAAGTCCTTCAGCCCGAGATCGCGTTTGAACAACGACTCGGCCAGATCACCCAACGGTGCGACCACGGCCAGGGCGATGGCCAACAACAGTGCCTTCCCGGCGCCGAACGGTCCGACGCCGAACGGCACGGCGAACACGAGGACGAGGAACACGGTGGAGCCCATTCCGCCGATGAGTCCTTCCACCGTCTTGTTGGGCGACACGTTGGTCAGCGGGCTGCGGCCCATGGCCCGCCCGAAGAAGAAGCCACCCACGTCGTTGGCGACGGTGGCCACCACCGCCAACAGCAGGATGCTGACGCCCTGTTCCGGGATGCCGAGGACGAGCCCGGCGAAACTGCCGAGCACACCGATCCACACCACGCCGAGCAGGGTGACCCCGAGGTTGGCCACCGGTCGACCGCGGGTGCCCTGGCCGGTGAGGAACCACACGATCCCGAACACGAACACGAAGAAGACGATGGCGGGTATCGCCGCCTCACCCTTCCAGTAGGTGGCGAGGGGCAGACCCACGACTGCGGCCAGTCCGAGGAGGGTCGCCGGGCGGAACCCGCTGCGCTGGAGCGCGCCGAAGTACTCGTACCCGGCGAGCCCGACCACGACGGTGGCGAGCACCAGCGTGGGCGCCGGACCGAGTTTGAAGATGACCAGCGCGCCGATGGCCAGCGCGAGACCGACGCCGAAGGCGACGGGGACGTTGCGACCGGCGGCACCCGT
>JBJTGD010000332.1:0-7759 GCA_046093735.1 Acidimicrobiia bacterium
TGGCCGGATGAGCGACGTCACCCTCGGAGAGATCTGCGTGGCGGCGGTGGCCGACACCTTCCGCGGTGACGGCGAGATCTTCGCCTCGGGCATGGGCACCATCCCCATGCTCGGCGCCCGACTGGCCCGGGCCACCTTCGAACCCGACCTGCTGGTCAGCGACGGCGAGGCCTTCTTCGTGGCCAACGACCTGCCCGTGGGCGGCACCGACAAGCAGGTGGAGGGGTGGATCCCGTTCCGCACCGTGTTCGACACGCTGTGGGGCGGACGTCGCCACGTGGTCATGGGCGCCAGCCAGATCGACGCCCACGGCAACCAGAACATCGCCAACATCGGACCGTGGCAGCAGCCCAAGTCGCAGTTGCTCGGTGTGCGCGGCGCTCCCGGCAACACCATCAACCACACCACGACGTACTTCATCGGCAACCAGACCAACCGGGTGTTCGTGGAGAAGGTCGACACGGTCTCGGGCATCGGCTACGACCGTGCCGCCCAGTTGGGCGAGTGGGTGAAGGCGCACCACGAGATCCGTCGCGTCGTCACCAACCTCGCCGTGTACGACTTCGACACCCCCGACCATCGCATGCGACTGGCCTCGTTGCACCCGGGGGTGTCGGTCGACGACGTCACCGCCGCCTGCTCGTTCGAACTGGTCATTCCGGCCGATGTCCCCACCACTCGACTGCCCACCGACGACGAACTGCGCGTCCTGCGCGACGTCCTCGACCCCCGATCGCTGCGCGACCGCGAACTGCCCTGATGCATCCCGCGCTCCACACCCCGCTGCTCGACCTCCTCGGCTCGCGCTACCCGATCGTGCAGACCGGGATGGGGTGGGTGGCCGGACCGAAACTGGTGGCCGCCACCTCCAACGCCGGCGCCTTCGGCATCATCGCCTCGGCCACCATGACCTACGACGAACTGGTGGTGGCCATCGCCGACACCAAGTCGCGCACCATCGCACCGTTCGGCGTGAACCTCCGAGCCGATGCCGACGACGTCATGGACCGCCTGAAGCTGTTGGTGGCCGAGGGCATCGGTGTGGCCTCGTTCGCCCAGGCCCCCAAGAAGGACCTCATCGACTACCTGCATGACCACGGAGTGAAGGTGATGCCGTCGATCGGCGCCAAGCGTCACGCCGAGAAGGTCATGGAGTGGGGCGTCGACGCCGTGCTCGTCCAGGGCGGCGAGGGTGGCGGTCACACCGGTTCGGTGCCCACCTCGTTGCTGCTGCCCGAGGTGGTCGACGTCGTCGGCGGTCGCGTGCCCGTGGTGGCCGCCGGCGGCTACTTCGATGGTCGCGGTCTGGTCTCGGCTCTGGCCTACGGCGCCTCAGGCGTGGCCATGGGTACCCGGTTCCTGCTCACCTCCGACAGTGCCGTGCCCATGGAGGTCAAGAAGGCGTACCTCGGCACCCCGGTCACCGGCACGATCGTCACCACCAAGATCGACGGTGCGCCGCACCGTGTCATCCTCACCGACCTCGTCAAGCAGATGGACGGGGCCTCACCGCTCACCGCCACGCCCAAGGCCGTCCTCAACGCCTCCCGGTTCCGCAAGTACACCGGGCTGTCATGGCTGCAGATGCTCAGGGAGGGCCGCGACATGCGCAAGCGCATGGACCTGTCGTGGGCCGAGGTGATCATGGCCGGCAACACGCCCATCCTCACCAAGGCCACGCTGTGCGACGGGGAGCTCGACGCCGGGATCCTGCCCACCGGTCAGGTGGTGGGCGTGATCGACGACCTGCCGTCGGCCGCCGAACTTCTCGAGCGCATCATCGCCGAGGCCGAGCACACCCTCGATCGTCTCGCCGGGCGCGCCCCCGGTTCCTGAACGGAGGAGCAATGCCCACCATCATCGACGGACCCGAGGCCGTGAAGGCCGCGGTGGGTACCCATCTCGGATTCAGTGACTGGCTGACCATCGAACAGGACCGGGTGAACCTGTTCGCCGACGCCACCGGTGACCATCAGTGGATCCATGTCGATCCCGAACGGGCGGCCGATGGCCCCTTCGGCACCGCGATCGCCCACGGATACCTGACCATGTCGTTGTCGAACTACTTCCTCCCGCAGATCGTGGAGGTGCAGGGGTTCTCGGCCGGCATCAACTACGGCGTCGACAAGGTTCGATTCCCGTCGCCGGTGAAGGTGGGGGAGCGGATCCGGGCCGGCGCCGAACTGGTGGAGGTCACCGAGGTCCCCGGCGGCCTGCAGACTCGCATGCTCGTGACCATCGAGATCGACGGGGGCACCAAGCCGGCCTGCATCATCGAAGCGCTGTCGCGCTGGCTCGTCTGAGAGGGGTCGAGATGGAGACGTACCGACCGGGTGAACCGTTCTCCGGTGTGGTCGGGCGCGAACTGGCCGACTCGGTGCAGGCCTACCCCGACATCGTGCGCCCGCCGGACGGTTCGCCCAATGTGGTGTTCGTCGTGCTCGACGATGTCGGCTTCGCCCAGATCGGGTGCTTCGGTTCCGACATCGACACTCCCAACTTCGACCGCCTGGCCGCCGACGGCCTGCGCTACCGCGCCTTCCACACCACCGCCATGTGCTCGCCCACCCGGGCCTGTCTGCTGACCGGTCGCAACCACCACACCGTGGGCATGGGTGGCATCGCCGACAACGCCACCGGCTTCCCGGGGTTCAACGGTCGCATCGACAAGGACACCGGCTTCCTGTCCGAGGTGCTGCGCGACAACGGTTACGCCACTTGGGCGGTGGGCAAGTGGCACCTGTCGCCCCGGGAGGAATCCGATCTGGCCTCGTCCCGGGCCCGGTGGCCGTTGGGGCGCGGTTTCGAGCGCTTCTACGGATTCCTCGGCGCCGAGACCAATCAGTACGCCCCCGACCTCGTGGCCGACAACCACTTCGTGGAACCTCCGGCCACCGCCGCCGAGGGGTACCACCTCACCGAGGACCTGGTCGATCGATCCATCGAGTTCGTCAACGACCTGCGCAACGTCACCACGCGCAAACCCTTCTTCCTCTCCCTGGCCGTCGGGGCCTGTCACGCCCCTCATCACGCGCCGGCCGAGTTCATCGAGCCCTATCGGGGTCGATTCGACGGCGGGTGGGACGAGTGGCGGGCCGCGACGCACCGTCGGCAGCTGGAGATGGGCATCCTGCCGCCGGGCACCGACCTCACCGAGCGCCCCGAGTGGATCCAGGAGTGGGCGTCACTGCCCGAGGTCGAACGGCAGGCCTACGCCCGGATGATGGAGGTCTACGCCGGGTTCCTGACCCACACCGACTTCCATGTCGGCCGACTGCTCGACCATCTCGCCGAGACCGGTGACCTCGACAACACCATCGTCGTGGTGCTCTCCGACAACGGCACGTCCCCCGAGGGCGATCGCCATGGCGCCTTCAACTCGATCCGTTGGTACAACCAGGTGCCGCTCTCGCTGGAGTCGGTCCTCGAACATCTCGATGAACTGGGCTCGCCCACCTCGCACGGTCACTATCCCTATGGATGGGCCCACGCCGGCAACACGCCCTTCCAGCGGTGGAAGCGCGAGTGCCATGAGGGAGGCGTCGCCGATCCGTTGATCGTGCACTGGCCGGCCGGCATCGCCGATCGGGGTGCCGTGCGCTCCCAGTACCTGCACGCCATCGATCTCATGCCCACCGTGCTCGAGGCCATCGGTGTGGAGATGCCCGAGCACGTCGACGGTGTGGCCCAGAAGCCGGTGGAGGGCATCAGTCTCCTCGAGACCTTCGCCGATGGTGGGTCGGATGCGGCGCGGACCACGCAGTACTACGAGTTGCTGGGCTGTCGCGCCATCTACCACGACGGGTGGAAGGCGGTGGCCTACCACCCGATGCGGGGGCAGATGTACATCCCGGGCTCGGATCCGTCCCTGCCGTTCAGCACTGATCGGTGGGAGCTCTACCACGTGGCCGTCGATGTGTCGGAGAGCCACGACCTGGCCGCCGATCATCCCGACAAGTTGCGCGAGATGGTGGAGCGCTGGTTCACCGAGGCCGGTCGACACGGTGCGCTTCCGTTGCACTCCTCGCGGCCGGTCGACGTGCCGCGACCCAGCCACATCGAACCTCGGACGCGTTACGTGTACCGACCGGGTGCCCCTGTGGCCACCCCGGCCGCCGTCGACGTGAAGCACCGCCCCTCGCTCACCGTGGCCTCGGTGGTGATGGCCTCCGGTGACGAGGGAGTGCTCATCGCCCATGGCGGACGATTCGGTGGCTACTCGCTCTACGTGCAGGATGGGCGTCTCCACTACGTCCACAACGTGCTGGGGGAGGAGTGGCATCGGGTGTCGTCCCCGCCCCTGCCCACTGGGGCGCACCGTCTCGGCTACTCGTTCACGCCCACCGGGTCGTTGCAGGGCGAGGTGGAACTGCTGGTCGACGGCACGGTCGTGGCCTCAGGGCCCATTCCCCGGACCACGGTGTACTCGTACGTGCTCTACGGCGAGTACCTGTGCATCGGTCATGACGATGCCACCGCCGTCGATCCCCGCTACGAGGCACCGTTCCATTTCACCGGGACTCTGGACAAGGTGGTCGTCGACGTGTCGGGCGAGCCGTTCCGTGACTTGGCCATGGACCTCGAGGCGTTCCTCGCCACCCAGTGAGCCTGCGCCTCCCGCCCACCTTCCCCCCGGGTGCACCGCCGGCCTTCCACGTGCTGGCCAAGCCCACCGGCTCGATCTGCAACCTCGACTGCACCTACTGCTTCTTCCTGTCCAAGGAGCAGTTGTACCCGGGCGACCGGTTCCGCATGTCCGACGAGGTCATGCGGGCGTGGATCGCCCAGGTCATCGACGGTCACCGCACCCCCGAGGTGACGATCGCCCTGCAGGGGGGCGAGCCCACGCTCATGGGAGTCGACTTCCTGCGTCGGGTCGTGGCCCACGCCCGTGACGTGGCCGGTCCCGGCCGCGCTCTCGAGTTCACGCTGCAGACCAACGGCACGCTGCTCGACGACGAGTGGTGCGAGTTCCTGGCCGCCAACGACGTGCTGGTGGGGCTCTCGCTCGACGGGCCTGCCGTCATGCACGACGCCTACCGCGTCGACAAGCAGGGCCGACCCACCTACGACCGGGTGCGCGCCGCGTGGGACCTGCTGCAGCGCCATGGTGTGGCCACCAACGTGCTGTGCTCGGTGCACGCCGCCAATGCCGACCATGGCGTCGAGGTCTACCGGCACCTGCGCGACGACCTCGGGGTGCGCTTCATCCAGTTCATCCCCATCGTGGAGCGGGTCACCGAGACCACGGTGACGATCGCCGAGCGGGGTTGGGGGGAGCGGGCCGCCGATCGACCGCTGTACGTGCAGGCCGGCACCGCCACCACCAGTCGGTCGGTGACGCCCGAGGCGTGGGGGCGCTTCCTGGTCGACGTGTTCGACGAATGGGTGGCGCGCGACGTGGGCGAGGTGTTCGTGACCATGTTCGACGCCGCGCTGGCGGCCTGGGTGGGACTGCCCTCGCCCATGTGCATCTTCTCCGAGCGGTGCGGCACGGCCGTGGCCCTCGAGCACAACGGCGACGTGTACTCGTGCGATCACTATGTCGAGCCCGACCACCTCCTCGGGAACGTCACCACCACGACGCTCGTCGAACTGGTGGCGTCACCGCAGCAGCGGGCCTTCGGCGACGCCAAGGCCACCACCCTCCCGGCCCAGTGTCGATCCTGCGAGGTGCGCTTCGCCTGCCACGGGGAGTGCCCGCGCAACCGCTTCGCCATCACCGCCGATGGCGAGCCCGGCCTCAACCACCTGTGCGCGGGCTACTACGCCTTCTTCACCCACATCGACCGGCCGATGCGGATCATGGCCGATCTGCTGCGACGCGGCCGTCCCGCCGACCAGGTCATGGACCTGATCGGCGGGGACGATTGACGTTCAGGAATCCGACCGGGCGATGGCCCGCTCGTCGGTGCCGAGGTACGAGGCGATGACGTGCGGGTTGTTGCGCACCGACGCCGGGTCGCCCTCGGCGATCACCCCACCGGCCTCGAGGCAGTAGATGCGGTCGGAGATGGCCATCACCATCGGCATGTCGTGCTCGATGATGAGGATCGAGGCGCCGAGTTCACGCCGGATCGACTCGATCATCGGACCGAAGGCCTCGGTCTCGCGCTGGGCCACGCCGGCGGTGGGCTCATCGAGCAGCAGCAGTTCGCTGTCGAGGGCCAACAGTGCACCCAGTTCGACGATGCGCCGGGTGCCGGTCGACAACTCGCCCATGAGCGACTCGGCGTAACGACTGAGACCCAGGTACCCGATGATCTCGTTGGCCTGACGCTTCTTGCGGCGCTCCATCGAGGGTGACGGGGGCAACGACGTCATCGACGGCACCAGCCACGAGCGCTCCCGGGCCTCCAGGGCGACCATGAGCGTCTCGCGCACGCTGAGCGACGAGAACAGGCGGGCGTTCTGGAAGGCCCGGCCGATGCCCAGTCGCGCCCGACGGGCCGAGGAGCGGTTGCCGGCCGACACACCGAAGATGTCGATCTCGCCGGTGCTGGGCACGAAGCCGCTCACGGCGTTCATGAGCGTCGTCTTGCCGGCGCCGTTGGTGCCGATGAGGCCCACGATCTCGCCGGGACGCACCTCTATGGACACCTTGTCGACGACGGTTCGACCGTTGAACGACACGCTGACGTCACGCGTGACCAACGGCAGACGCGTATCGCCCTCATGGGATTTGACCGTGGCCAACGACGATACGGTGCCGGTCTGGGTGTTGCGTTTCGGTTCCCATCCGGTGCGGCGCACGATGTAGGCCATGATCATGTCGCGCCATCCGTGGAAGATGGAGATGAGGCCGCCGGGGAAGTAGAGCAGCACGATCAGCATGCCGATCGAGCTGGCGAACAACTTCACCTGGGGTGTGCCGTCGAACAGGATCGGCAGGGCCACGATGACCAGGGTGCCGATCACGGCACCGGTGATGGAGGCGATGCCGCCGACGACGGCCACGGCCACGATCCGCAACGACTGGTCGACGTCGAAGATCGTGTTGCCGGGGTTCAACTCGAAGTTGCCCGACAGCGAGATCAGCGGCATCAGACCACCGGCCAGGGCAGCCAGACCGCCGGACACGGCGAAGGCGAGGATCTTCATCTTCACCGGTGAGACGGTGTAGGCCGCGGCCGAGTTCTCGTTGTCGCGCACGGCGATGATCGATCGACCGATGCCCGTTCGGCGTATCTGCCAGACGAGGATGATGGTGAGCAGGAGTACCAATAGGCAGAACCAGTAGATGCCCTTGAAGTTGTTGCCCTTGATGTTCCACCACAACAGGTTGAAGCCCTTGGCCCGGGTGACGGCCAGCTTCACGATGCCGCCCTCACCCGACAGGCCGTCGTTGAAGATGAGCCAATTGCGCACGGCGAGGCCGAACCCGAGCGTGATCACCGCCAGGAACAGTCCCTTGATGCGCAGGGCGGGCACGCCCACGATGAGTGCGGCGATCACGCCGAAGGCCACCCCGAACAGGATCGCCACCGGGATGGGCAGACCGCTGGAGAACTTCACGGTGAAGTAGGCGCCGATGGCCACGAAGCCGAACTGGCCCAGCGACAACTGTCCGGCCCAACCGGTGAGTACCGTCACCGACAGGGCGGCGATCAGCATCACCGGGATCTCCGAGTAGCGCAGCCAGTCGGTGGGCTTGTCGAAGAACTGGGGCAGGAGCAGGAAGAAGCCGGCCATCAATCCCAGTCCCACCAGCGTGGAGGTCCGATACAGCGGGTGCTTGCGCAGCTCCTCGTTGACGGCC
>JBJTGD010000333.1:0-4625 GCA_046093735.1 Acidimicrobiia bacterium
GCGGGAAGCAGGCCGGCGACCGTGTCACTCAGGGATTCGCCGGCTACCGGTACTTGCGGGCCAAGGGTGTGCCCGAGGAGGCCATCCGGGTGGAGGTTGACGGCACCGATTCCTATTCGGAGTTGTCGGCCGCCGCGGCCATCCTCCGCCGTGACCGGTCCGACGATGTCCTGATCGTCACCGATCCCTACCACGCACTGCGCGTCGAGGCGATCGCCGATGAGGTGGGGCTGCGCGCCCACGTCTCGCCCACCTCCACCGCCGGTTCGCCGGGGCAGTACCTGCGCGAGACGGTGGCCGTGGCGCTCGGTCGACTGGTGTCGTTCCGACGTTTGGCCGCTTGGCGATAGGGCCGGTATCTTCGGTCCCGCACCCATTCGGGGGTGGTGTAATTGGTAACACGGGTGGTTCTGGTCCATTTGTTGGGGGTTCGAGTCCTCCCCCCCGAGCATGTGCGAACGGGCGTCGGTTCCGGCCGGCGCCCGGTCCGCGTTCGGGCTCCGCACCCGTAGGCTCGGGGAGTGATCCGGTCGCTCTGCGTCTACTGCGGTTCGAAACCGGGGCGGGACCCCCGACACTCCGAAGCGGCCGCGGCGCTGGGCACCGCCATGGGCCACTCCGGTGTGCGTCTGGTCTACGGCGGGGGATCGGTGGGCCTCATGGGTGTGGTGGCCGATGCCGCACTGGCCGCCGGCGGTGACGTTCTGGGTGTGATCCCGGCCGGACTGTTCGTGACCGAGATCGGCCATCAGGGCCTCACCGAACTGGTCGAGGTGGGATCGATGCACGAGCGCAAGGCCCGCATGGCGGCCGAGGCCGATGCCTTCGTGGCCCTGCCCGGTGGACTGGGCACGCTCGAGGAGTTGGCCGAGATGGCCACCTGGGCCCAGTTGGGCATCCATGCCAAACCGGTGGCCGTGCTGGATCTCGACGGTTTTTGGTCACCGCTGCTGGCCTTCCTCGATTCGGCCGTCGCCGCCGGCTACATCCGTCCCGAGCACCGCGCGCTGGTCACCCGACTGACCGACGTCGAGGATGTGCTCCCCACCCTGAGCCGCATGGCCGACGCCACTCGCGCGCCGGTCGGCGCCCCGATGCTCGGGTTCGACGAGTCATGACCACTCGGGTCGATGACGCCGTCATCGGGGCCGGTCCCGGCGGATCGTCGGCCGCAGCGTGGGCGGCACGGGGCGGGGCCGACGTGGCGCTGTTCGACAAGGCGGCACAGGGTCGCGACAAGTCGTGTGGAGATGGTCTGACCCCGCGGGCGGTGGCCGAATGCCGACGACTGGGTGTGGATCTGTCGACGTTCCATCGCATCGATGGGCTGCGCGTGCAGGCCGGATCGAAGGTGCGCGAGGTGCCGTGGCCCGACGGCCCCTACCCACCCATGGGCGCAGTGGCCCCGCGGGCCGTGTTCGACGCACAGGTCGTCGACGCCGCGGTGTCGTCCGGTGCGACCCTGCACGAGCGGTGTGCCGCCGAACCGTGGATCGACGGCGACGGTCGCGTGCTCGGTGTCGTCACCGCCGACGGTGATCGGATCGCCGCCGATCTCACCGTGTTGGCCTCGGGGGCCGGCTCGGCCGCGGCCCGGTTGGTGGGCGCCACTCGGGTGGAGACCTCGCCGTTCGGACTGGCCATCCGGGCCTACGCGCCGTCGACGCGCTCGGACGATCCGTGCATGGAGGCCTGCCTCACCGTGGCCGGCCCCGACGGGGAGATCGTGCCCGGCTACGGCTGGGTGTTCCCCGCCGGTGACGGTCTCGTCAACATCGGTGTCGGCGCGCTATCCACCATGCGCGACTTCTCCAGCCTCAACCTCAACACCATGCTCGACGCCTACACCGCCCAGGTGCGCGAGCAGTGGGGGCTCGGTGACTTCATCGCCCGACCGCGGGCCTGGCGTCTGCCCATGCACGTGGAGCGACGTTCCGGGCCGGGCTGGGTCGCAGTGGGCGACGCCGCCGGTCTGGTCAACCCGTTCAACGGTGAGGGCATCGACTACGCCATGGAATCGGGCCGTCACGCGGCCGAGGCGTTCCTCGACCAGCCCGGGATCGCCTGGGCCCTCTACGGCGACGTGCTGCGGCGCGACTACGACCCCTTCTTCGCCACCGCTCGTCGCTTCGCCTGGGTGATCGGTCGACCGCAACTGCTGTCGGCGTTGCTGGGAGTGGCGCTGTCGACCGGTCTCACCATGAAGATCGTGCTCGAGTTGATGGCCAATCTCGTCGAACCCTCCCGTCCCTCGTTGGCCGGCGTGCTCCTGAAGGTCGGGGGCCGCGGTCTGGCGCTGGCCGATCCGCTCCTCACGAGGGGCGCGCTACGGTCGAGCGAGCGAACCGAGGGGGAACGATGGACGGAACGCCTGTCGCGATAGTCACCGGCGCCAGTCGGGGTATCGGACGAGCCGGGGCTCTGGCCCTGGCCGAGGCTGGCTTCGACGTGGTGGTCAGCGCCCGCACCGTGCGCGAGGGGGAGGGTAAGGCCGAACCGAACTCGGTG
Organism: Acidimicrobiia bacterium; assembly: GCA_046093735.1. GTDB lineage: Bacteria > Actinomycetota > Acidimicrobiia > Acidimicrobiales > Acidimicrobilacustridaceae > Acidimicrobilacustris. The sequence goes on from JBJTGD010000333.1 coordinate 2,509, forward strand.
CGCGAGGAGGTCACCCTCTCCGTGCCGGGCAGCCTCGAGCGCACGGCCGAGGAGATCGAGGCCATGGGGCGGCGGGCACTCGTCGTACCCATGGATCTCATCGATCCGGTGTCGGTCACCGCGCTGCCCCAGCGCGTGATCGACGAGTGGGGTCGTATCGACGTGCTGTTCAACAACGCGATCTTCCGCGGTGTCGGCACCCTCGATCGCATCGCCGACCTCACCGTTGAGTCGATGACGAACCTCATGAAGGGCAACTTCATGCACCAGATCCTGCTGATCCAGCAGGTGCTGCCCCACATGCTGGCCGCCGGCGGCGGCACGATCATCGACATGGTCTCCGGCTCGGCCCGACTCGACCCCATCGCCCCGCCCGGTGAGGGGGGCTGGGGGATCCTCTATTCGGCGTCCAAGGCCGCCTTCGCCCGCGTCGCCGGCGGCGTCAACGCCGAGTACCGGTCGATGGGGGTCAGGGCCTTCAACGTCGATCCCGGCAACGTGGTGACCGAGGCCCGCAAGGCGATCAAGCCCGACGACGAGTACGGCGACAACTACGGGAGTGAACCGGCCGATGCCACCGGCAAGGTGGTGGCGTGGCTGGCCACACAACCCGATGCCGACCGGTTCCTCGGCAAGTGGATCTTCGCCCCCAAGTTGTGCTCGGACCTCGGTCTGCTGCCCGGGTGGGAGTTCAAGGCCCCGGGACAGTGAGCGCCGACGACCGCGCCGCGCTGCGGGCTCTGGTGGACGACTACGCACGCTGCGCCGATCGCATCGACGGTGAGGGACTCGCCGCGTTGTTCGCCCCCGACGGGGTACTGCGCATCTGTGAGCGCGGGAGCCCGGAGCCGGTGCGTCAACGGAACGGTCGCGCCGAGATCGCCGCGGCCATCGCCGGTCTGTCGCGTTATGAGGTCACCATGCACCTGGTGGGGAACCACTACGTCGACATCGATGGCGCCTCGGCCACGGGTGAGACCTACTGCCGGGCCAGTCACATCCGCGCCATCGAGGGCGGCCCGGTCGGTGCCCGAGAGAACCACGTCATGAACATCCGCTATCTCGACCGGTTCGTGCGTCTCGATGAGGGCTGGCGCATCGCCGAGCGCGAGTTGCAGGTGGAGTGGACCGAGACCGCGCCGATCGACTGACGGTTCGCGCCGTCAGATGGCGTCCGAGAGTTCGAGAGCGAGATCGGCCAGTTCGACGATCGTGTCGTTGGTGGCGGTGGTGTCCTCGTCGGGCCGGGTGGCGCGGATGCGGGCCAGTGCACCCTCGGTGATGATGGCCAACTTGAACACGGCGAGTGTGCGGTAGACCTCGATGTCCTGCACCGATCGGCCGCTCGTCGCCTCATAACGCGCCAGCAGGTGGTCGTCGCCCGGGAAGCCCGCCAGTCGATGGGGTTGGGGCTGGCGTCGGCGCCACATGATCTCGCCGGCCCGACCCCAGTAGGCCAGCACGAAGCCCACGTCGGTCAACGGGTCGCCCAGTGTCGACATCTCCCAGTCGAGGACCGCCACCATCCGGGTGCGGTCGGTGCGGCTCCACATCGTGTTGTTGAACGAGTAGTCGCCGTGCACGATCGAGGCGTCGGAGTGGGTGGGGATGGAACGCTGCAACCGACGGGCCACCTCCTCGATGGCCGGGAGATCCCGCTGCTTCGAGCGCTCCCACTGCGTGCACCAGCGATCGACCTGACGCTGCAGGAAGCCGATCGGTCGACCGAGATCGCCCAGTCCCACGGCCACGAAGTCGACGGCGTGCAGTTGAGCCAGTACATGGATCAACTCGTCGGTGGCCGCCATGGCCATGTCGGCGTCGAAACCGTCGACGGCGTCGACATCGGAGTACACGATGCCGTCGACGAATCCCATCAGGTAGAAGGGTGCCCCGATCACCGAGTCATCGGGGCACAGGGCCACGGTGGTCGGCACAGGCACATCGGTGCCCTGCAGGCCGGTCTGCACCGTGTACTCGCGTCCCATGTCGTTGGCCGTGGCCCGGTAGGCGCCGACGGGGGGTCGGCGCAGGACCCAGTCGTTGACGTCGTCGCGCACCCGGAAGGTGAGGTTGGACGTGCCCCCCGACAGGTGGGTGTCCGTCACCGGGGCGGG
>JBJTGD010000334.1:0-11897 GCA_046093735.1 Acidimicrobiia bacterium
GTAGCGGCCGAGCAGACCGAAGGCCCAGTCGAGGAACTCGTCGATGGTGCCGTGGAACGAACCGTGCGTGTCGGTGGCGTCGGGGTGGAAGCACGACCGCACCAGGTCCCGATCGAGTCGGTCGATCCCCCGGCAGTAGAGGGCCATGAGGTCGGCGATGGCCAGACGATCGGCCACGATCGCCGGATCGGGGCGGCCCGGTCTGGGTGATCCGGTTGTCGGGGGCATCGCCGTGAGGCTAGGGGTCTGCCATCATTCAGGGCGTCCCAGACCCCGGGTCGGCGTCCTGCGCCGTTCCCGTCCCCCGCCGAGGCCCATCCGGTGACTCCCCCCCGCCAACCATCGCTCGACGTCACGGCGCGGCCGTCCGCACCCGCGGCCGTCGGCGCGTTCGACGCGGCGGTCGAGTGGGGACGCCGCCGGTCGTGGCCGACGGTGGTGGGGCTGGTCCTGGCCGCGGCGAGGGTGGGGTCGCGCCTCCCCGGCGCGCTGTTCAACGGGATGTTCGACCGCGACGAGGCCTTCCTGGCCGTGACCGGTGACGTGCTGCGGCACGGCGGCACGCTGTACGTCGACGTCATCGATCGCAAACCGCCGGTGGTGCCCTACGCCTATGCGTTGCTGCGCGATCTCTCGGTCGACGTCCGCACCGTGCGTGTGGCCGTGGCGCTGTTGGTGTTCTTGAACGGTGTCGTGATCGTGTCGCTGGTGCGACGACTCACCGGTTCGCGCCGCGCCGCGTTGTTCTCGGGCGTGTTGGCCGTGACCGGCACGGCGATGTTCCTGCCGGCCGATGCGCAGGCCGCGAACTTCGAGTTGTGGGGACTGCTCCCGGCCTCGGCGGCCATCCTCGCCGTGGTCGTCGCTCGCACCTCGATCCGACCGTGGGCCTGGTTCGCGCTTTCTGGTGCTGCGGCGCTGCTGGCGGCCCAGTGCAAGCAGCCCTACATCGTGGTGCTGGTTCCGGTGATGTTCGAGGTGGCCCGTCGTGGTCGCGACCGCGCGGCCAGCGCCGCGGCCGTCGGTCTCGGTGCGCTGGTGATGCTGGCGCCGTTCGCACTGGTCGGTGACACCGGTCGGATGGTGCGGTGGGTGTGGACCGACAACGGTGACTACCTGTCGGGCGGGGTGTCGATCGGTCGGGCCCTGCTCGTCGGTCTCGGTCTCGGCGTCGTGTTCTGTCTGTTCCACACGCCCATGCTCTACGGCGTGTGGGCCGCGGCCCGACGGCGCGTCCGCCCCGACGCGGTCGTCGTCGTGTGGTTGGCGGTGTCGGTGCTGGTGCTGCCCCTCGGTCTTCGCTTCTTCGGTCACTACTTCCAGCAGGTGGTGCCACCGCTGGCGGTGTTGACGGGACTGGCCCTGCCCTCGGCCCGACCACGGGTGTGGCGCGCGTTGATCGTGCTCACGGCGGCACTGACCGTGGTCATGGTGGCGCTGTCGCTGGTGCACCGACCGGATCTCACCGACTTCCGGACCGTGGGCCGCTACGTGCAACGCACCACTGCGACCACCGACCGGATCCTGGTGTGGGGCGCGTTGCCCGATGTGTACGTCGCTGCGCAGCGCGACCCGGCCGGTGTGTTCCTGCACGGTGGCTATCTCACCGGGAACTGGGCCAGTCGATCGGAACCGCTGCCGGCGTCGGCCATGGGCGACCCGCCGTTCGATGCGCGCTGGGACCTGTTCTGGGCCGACGTGGCGGCCCGCCCGCCGGCACTGGTGATCGACGCCGCCCGACCGGGCACCGACTGGGCCGCCTACGGACCGGCGAGGTTCCCCATCGGGGCATGGCTCGATCGGTGCTACGCGCCCGAAGGGGTCATCGACGGTCTGCGTCTGTGGCGGCGCGATCCGGTGCGCTGCCCGGCGTAGTCGTCAGCTGCCGTGCCCGTCGACGGCGCGTTCAGATCTGGGCCAGGACCCCGCCGTCGACGATGAGTGACTGACCGGTGATGAACGACGCCCGGTCGCTCAACCGGAACGCTGCCGGTTCACCGATCTCCGAGGGCCGGCCGATGCGGCCGATCATCGATCTGGCCGCGAAGCGATCGGCCACGCCGTCTACCGACAGCGCCGGGGCCAGCATCGCCGTCTCGATGAAGCCGGGGCAGATGGCGTTCACGCGCACGCCGAGCGGACCGAGTTGCGCGGCCATGGAACGCACGGCCCCGAGCATGCCGGCCTTCGACGCGCAGTAGGCGGGGATGGCGGCGTTGCCGACCCATCCCTCGATCGACGAGATGCCGACCACCGCCGCGCCCTCCGAGGCCGAGAGATCGTCGAGGAGGGCCTGCACGAGCATGGGGACGGCGCGCAGGTTCACGTCGAGGACCGCATCCCAACCGGCGTCGTCGAGACCGCCGATCGACTGGGCCCGCACCACACCGGCGGCATGCACCAGCCCACCGAAGGGGCCGACCACGGCGCGGGAGGTGGCGATGGCCTCGGCCAGTTCGTCCGAGCGGGTGACGTCGATGCCCAGTCCTGTGGTGAGTACGGCGTACTCGGCGGCGAGTCGGGCAGCGGTCTCGGCTGCGCCGTCGGCATTCAGGTCCCAGATGGCCACGGGCCGGCCTTCGGCGGCCACCGCCTCGGCGCTGGCCCGGCCGATGCCGGAAGCGCCGCCGGTCACGAGGACGGCGGACGTGGGTGAACTCGATCGGGTCATGGTTCCTCCTTGGTGCTGCGCGGTGTTCGTGATGATGCGGTGCCGGTGTTCAACGCGGCGGCCACGGGGCGGTGACTGGCCATGGTGCGGCGGCCTCGAGTTGCGAGGCCACCTGCAACAGCAGGTCCTCGCGGGCGTGTGACGCCACCAGCTGCACACCCACGGGCAGCCCATCGGCATCGAAGCCCGCGGGTACCGATGCCGCTGGTTGACCGGACACGTTGAACACCGCGGTGAGTTCGGAGAAGCGTCCGGCGTTGGCGAACATCGACTCGATGTTCGAAGGGTCGAGCACACCGAGCCGGGGCACCGGCACCGGGATGGTGGCGGTCAACCACAGGTCGTGGGTGGCGAAGAACGGGGCGAGGTCGCGACTCACCAGTTCGAGTTGCTGCAGGGCGACGTGCAGTTCGGCGGCAGTGGTGGCCATGGAGCGCTCATGGAGGAACGTGTTGAACGGGTCGAGATCGTCGGGGCCGAGCGGTCGACCGAGTTCGGCCAGGCGATCCTCCACCGCCTTGGCCGTGGCCACGCCCATCACCGTCGACAGGACGTTGGCGGCCATCGCCGGATCCCAGGTCGGCATCCCCTCGGTCACCTCGTGACCGAGTGACTCGAGGGTTCGGGCGGTGCGTTCGATGGCTTCCACTGCCGCCGGATGGATCGGACGTCCGAGCACCGACACCGTGGAGTACCCGATGCGCAACCGACCGGGATCGACGTCGAGCGCGGCCAGGAACGAACCGGCGGCTGGATTGGGCGGCGAGGCGAAGGGATCGCCGGGCAGGCCGCCGCTCACGGCATCGAGCAGCGCGGCGCTGTCGCGAACCGTGCGGGTCACGGCATGACCGATGCCCACCGGATAGGCGAAGGCCCCCGGAGTGGGCGCGATGGGCGTGCGGCCGCGGCTGGGCTTGAGTCCGAACAGCCCGCATTCGGAGGCGGGGATGCGGATGGAACCGCCGCCGTCGTTGGCGTGGGCCGCGGGCACGATCCCGGCCGCGACCGCGGCGGCCGAGCCACCCGACGAGCCGCCGGTCGAATGGTCGAGCTCCCACGGGTTGTGCGTGGGACCGTGCGCCACCGGTTCGGTGCTGGCGTTCTTGCCCAACTCCGGGGTGTTGGTGTTGCCGAGGATGAGCAGTCCTGCTGCCCGGTAGCGCCGGGTCAACTCGGCGTCCTCCGTGGCGACGACATCGGCGAACAGGCGGCTGCCGCGTGTCGATGGCAGTCCGGCCACGTCGCAGTTGAGGTCCTTCACCAGGAACGGCACGCCGGCCACCGGACCGGCGACCGCCAGCGTCGCCGCCTCGGCCCGTGCTGCCTCGAACCGGTCGGCGATCACGGCGTTGAGCACCGGGTTGCGGGCCTCGATGCGGGCGATCACGGCATCGACCAGTTCGACGGCGGTGACATCGCGCCGCGCCACCAGTTCGGACAGCGCCATCGCGTCATGGGTGTCGAGGAGTCCGTCGATGTCGGTCATGGGTACCTCCCGATCAAGGGCTCGATGCCAACTGATCGGCGTAGCGATCGAGATAGGGCGCGAACCGTTCGGTGAGTGCACCGCGATCCAGACCCCAGTCGTCGAGTGAGTACGAGTGGCGACCGAAGCGGTCCTTCACGTGCGTGCTCGTGTGGGCTCGCATCGCCGCCTCGGCCGCCGGCGAGAGTTCCTCGCCCAGTGCGGCGTAGATGGCGCGCACTCCGGCGATCGGATCGGCGACCATCGACGAGTAGGCGACGTCGACGAAAGCATCTCCTCGACCGGCGTCCTCCAGTCGGGACCGGAACGCCACTTGATGGTCGGCCAGCTCGGCGATGACCTCGGGCCACGTGGCCCGCACGTAGTCGGTCCAGTCGGCATCGGTGAACGTTCCGCCCAACGAGCGGGCCAGGCTGCACACCGAGGCCACGATCTCCAACGGATCACGGTGGGTGAGCACGAAGCGCGCGTCTGGGTAGGTGGCCAGCAACGAGTCGGGGTCGATGAGGTGCACCGGTGACTTGAGTTGCCAACGTCCACCGTGACCCGACTGCAGCACCTGCAGCACACTTTTGTGCCACGCGTAGCCGGGGAGATGATCGGCGGTGCGAATCCACTCCATGTAGGAGGGCAGGAAGAAGGTGGTGGACAGGTGCAGGCTGCGGAAGTGCTGACCGAGCACCGTGGCGCACTCCACCGGCATGTCGACCGGGTCGTGGTGGATCGACTTGAACTCCGGGTTGATCATCGACAGTGCGTCCGGGGCCTCGGCGGCGGCCAGGAACCGGGGGTCGTGGCGCCAGTCGGGTCCGGACGGTGGGACGGGATCGCCCGCCTCCCACATCAGCAGTGACCGATTGGCGGGATCAGCCGAGAGAAGGTGACTGAGGGCGGTGGTGCCCGAACGGGGCAGGCCGAGCAGGAAGATCGGTCGGTCGATGGATGTGGCGCGCAGTTCGGGATGTGTGGCGTGCCAGTCGACGACGCGCAGCCGGGTGCACAGCGCCCCGATGGCCATTCCTTCCATGGCGGCCTCGCCGATGGCCGACAGTCGGCCCTCGGTGGCACCCGAGTCGAGGAACACCTGCAGTCCGTCGCGGAACGACGGATCACCGAAGTCGTCGAGTCCCCCGGTGGCGGTACTGGCCATGTCGAGCAGTCGGTCGATGTCGGAGTCCACCGTTCGTTCCCCCTCGTCCCCGGTCGGGACGTCCGCACCGTAGTGCGGTCCTCCGACGACCGACCGCAGGGAGGGGGACTGCTAGAACACTGCGATGGACGCTCGATCGCTCGACGGGAAGAGGGCGATCGTGGTCGGGGGGAGCAGCGGGATCGGCCTCGCCACCACGAGACTGCTGGCCGCCGACGGTTGTCGAGTGACCATCGCCGGCCGGGATCCGGATCGTCTGGCCGCAGCGGTGCGCGACTGCGACGGTCTCGGGGCCGAGGTCGTGCCCGTCGAGTGCGACACGATGGTCGAGGCCGACATCGTGCGCGCCGTCGAGGTGGCCAGCGAGGGAGACCGTCTCGACATCGCCGTGACGGTGCCGGGCGGCGGCACCCCGATGCGCGTGCTCGACTATCCGTGCGATCAGTTCAGCGCCGAGGTCGACCGCAACGTGCGTCCCGTGTACATGCTCCTGCATCACGCCGTCCCGCGCATGACGGCCGGCGGTTCGTTCGTGGCGGTGTCGTCGACCGCGGCGGTGTTCTCCACGCGCGGACTCGCCTCGTACCGCGCCGGCAAGGCCGCCGTCGACGCCCTCGTCGACGTGGCCGCCGATGAACTCGGTGAGATCGGCGTGCGCGTCAACTCGATCCGTCCGGGCCTCACCCGGACCGGCAGCACCCCGCGCATCTTCGAGAACGAGGCGTTGTTGTCGAAGTTCCTCGACAACCAGGCCATCCGACGCGGGGGAGAGGCCGAGGACATCGCTGCCGCCATCCGATTCATGGTCGGTCCGGAATCCTCGTTCGTCACCGGTCAGCACCTCACCGTCGACGGCGGACACACCCTGCGGGCCATGCCCGACATGCGACCGCCGGTGTCGTCATGACCGATCTGCCCGGAGGCTGGGGTCCGGCCCTCGACGACCTCGCCCGCCGCCGGGTCGAGGCCCGGGCCATGGGTGGCGAGGAGCGGTTGGCCCGCAAGCACGCCAAGGGTCAACTCGACGCCCGTCAGCGACTCGACCACCTGCTCGATCCGGGATCGTTCCGCGAGATCGGCACCCTGGTGGGCGAGGTCCCGGGCGACGGCATCGTGGCCGGCGCCGGTCGCATCGACGGTCGTCCGGTGATGGTCGGGGCCGAGGACTTCACCGTCCTGGCCGGTTCCATCGGTTCGGGCAGCACGTCGAAGCGGTACCGCATCGCCGAGTTGGCCCTGGCCGAACGCATCCCGCTGCTGATGCTGCTCGAGGGGGCCGGCCATCGGGGCGGTGGTGGTGGCGGTCGGGCTCCGACCGATCTGCTCATCCAGGCGCAGTGCTCGGGCAAGGTCCCGGTGCTGAGCGCGGTGATGGGACCGTCGGCCGGTCACGGTGCGCTCATCGTCCCCATGTCGGACTTCAACGTGATGACGGCCGACGGCGCGGTGTTCACCGCCGGGCCGCCCGTGGTGCGCGACTCGCTGGGTGAGGAGGTCACCAAGGAGGAACTGGGCGGACCGACGGTGGCCGTGCCCAGTGGCCTGGTGCACAACGTCGCACCCGACGACGAGACCGCGCTCGACATGCTCCGCGTGTACCTCTCGTTCTTCCCGTCCAGCGCATGGGGGTACGCGCCCCATCTCCCGTCGTCGCAGAGTGCCGATCAGGGATTCCGGTCGACCGACGAGTTGTTGTCGATCATCCCCAGCGACTCGCGTCGCGTCTACGACATGCGCGCCGTGCTCGATGTGGTGTTCGATGACGGCTCGTGGTTCGAGATCCAACCGGGATTCGGGCCAGCCATCATCTGCGCGTTGGCCCGACTCGGTGGCGAGTCGGTGGCCGTGGTGGCCAATCAGCCGAGCGTGCTGGCCGGATCGATCGACGCCGACGCCGCCGACAAGGCCGCGCACTTCATCATGGTGGCCGATTCGTTCCACCTGCCGTTGGTGTTCCTGGCCGACAATCCGGGGATGCTCCCGGGCACGGCCTCGGAGAAGGCCGGCGTGCTGCGCAGTGGGGCGCGCATGTTCGCCGCCCAGACGCAGGCCGCCAGTCCGAAGCTGCACCTCACCCTGCGCAAGGCCTACGGCTTCGGTTCGATGGTGATGTCGCTAGTCGGGTTCGATCACCAGTCGGCCACGTTCGCCTATCCGGGCGCCACCATGGGGGCGATGGGGGCCAGTGCCATGAGTCGGGCCACCAATGCCGATGCCGACGAAGCCGCCCTGTTGCGGGAGGCCGAGCTGCAGGCCTCCTACCGTTCGGCCGAGCACCTCGGGTTCGACGAGTTGATCGACCCCCGCGAGACCCGTGACGTGCTTCTCGACGCGCTGCACCGGGCGCTGTCCCGCCGGCAGGCGTCCCCGGAGCCGGTGACCCGCACCGTCATCACCCCCTGATCGGGGGCTTCGCCGCCGTCATCGTGCGTGGTCGGTGCCCGGGACTAGGGTTCGCCCGTTCGGGAAACGGTCCCGACACGATGTCAGTGCCGCGATGGCACTCGGGAGGCTTCGATGTTCGCAGCGAGCAGTGGTTGGGGGGTGGGTGAGGTCGTCCTCACCTTCCTGTGGTTCACCTGTTTCTTCATCTGGATCTGGCTGGCGATCTCGGTGTTCATCGACATCTTCCGCAGCCACGACATGGGCGGGATCCACAAGGCGATCTGGGTGGTCGCCATCTTCATCCTGCCCCTCCTCGGCGTGCTCGCCTACCTGATCGTGCGCGGCGGCAAGATGAACCAGCACGCCGTCGCCGCGGCCAAGGCCCAGGACGATGCGATGCAGGCCTACATCCGTCAGGCTGCCGGCACCACGCCGGCCGACGAGCTGCACCGTCTCGACGATCTGCGCTCGCGTGGCGTGATCGACGAGGCCGAGTTCCAGAAGCTCAAGGCCAAGGTCGTCAGCTGAGACGACGCCGTTCCGATCGATGGCCGCCCTCCGGGGCGGCCATCGTCGCGTCCGGGCCCGGTGAGCGTCGTACCATCGGCCCGTGTCCCATTCCCATCTCCTGACTCCCGGTCGCATCGGACCCATCGAGACGCGCAATCGCATCGTCATGCCGGCGATGGATCAGAACCTGTGCGACGAGGGCCACCTGGTCGACGGCAACATCGCCCACTACGAGGCCCGGGCCCGCGGTGGTGTCGGTCTGCTCATCCTTGAGACCTCGGCCGTGGCCTGGCCGGTCGGAGCGACGTCACTGCACCAGCCGGCGCTGTCGCGCGACGACTTCATCCCCGGACTGAGGCGCCTGGCCGACACCGTGCACGCCCACGGGGCGAAGATGGTCGTGCAGTGCTGTCACCACGGCAAGACCGCCGGCGTCGACGCCATGCAGGAGCGCGAGCAGTTGGTGCCGTCGATGCCGATGCCCGACGACCCGTTCGACATCAATGCCATCTCCATGGACGAGTTGATGAAGATGACCGTGCAGACCGGCGGCAAGCAGGCCCGTCGGCGCGAGGCGACCACCGACGAGTTGACCTGGGTGGTCGAGCAGTTCGCCGACGCCGCGGCACGCGTGCAACAGGCCGGGTTCGACGGGATCGAGATCCACGGCGCGCACGGTTATCTGATCTCCACCTTCTTGTCACCGCGCTACAACCGCCGCACCGACGAGTACGGCGGCAGCGTCGAGAACCGCGCCCGTCTGCTCACCGAGATCGTGGCCGCCGTGCGGGCGCGCTGTGGCTCCGGCTTCGGCATCATCGTGCGACTCGACGGCAACGAGTACATCGACGGGGGCATCACCCCCGACCTCGCCGCCCGCCACGCCGCGCTGGCCGAGGCGGCCGGGGCCGATGCCATCCATGTGTCGGCCAACTCGCCCGACGCCATGGGCAAGGGCTTCACCGATGGTTCGCTGCCGTGGACCACCGATCAGTACATCGGCTTCGCGGCACGGGTGAAGGAGGAGGTCTCGATCCCGGTCATCGCCGTGGGTCGACTCCTCCCCGACGCAGCCGAGGCCCATGTGCGCACGGGGGCGTGCGACTTCGTGTCGATGGGCCGCCAGTTGCTGGCCGATCCGGCCATCCCGGCGAAGTTGGCCGCCGGTCGTCCCGACCTCGTCCGCACCTGCATCAACTGCTACGTGTGCGTGGCCCAGAACTTCTGGGACGGCACCCCCGTGTGCGCGGTGAATGCGGAGCTCGGCCACTACGACGAGGGCACGCCCGAGCCCGCTGCCGTGCGGCGCACCATCGCCATCGTCGGGGCCGGACCCGGAGGCATGGAAGCGGCGCGTGTGGCGGCGAGGCGGGGCCACCGGGTGACGCTGTTCGAGAAGTCACCGCACCTCGGTGGCACCATGAGGTTCAGTTCGCTCACCACGCCGATGAACGCCGAATTCCTGCGCTACCTGTCGGCCGAGATGTCCGAGCTCGACGTCGACGTCCGCCTCGACACGCCGGTGACCGCGGCGATCCTCCGGGAGATCGGGGCCGTGACGGTCATCGTCGCCACCGGGGCGCGCCGCCAGCGGCCCGACGTGCCGGGCGCCGGGCAGGACCACGTCTTCTCCGGGGACGATCTGCGCGGCATCCTCACCGGCGACGACCCGCCGGCTCTGCGTCGTCTGCGTCCCCACCAGCGCGTGCTGGTGTCGCTCGGGCGTCGACTGGGCTTCCTGCGCGACATGAAGCGAGTGCGCGAGTGGTCGTCGACGGGGATGCCCGTCGGTCGCCGGGGGGGGGGGGTCGGGGGTGGGCTCGTCGGGCTCGAGCTGGCCGAGTTCCTCGCCCAGCGCGGTCGGCGGGTGACGGTGCTGGAGGAGGGCCAGAAGTTGGGCATGGAGATGGCTCATCCCCGTCGGGCGCGCACCCTGTACGAGGCGCGCCAGCACGGGGTCGAACTGGTGGCCGAGGCCGAACTGGTGTCCATCGGTGCGAGTGACGTCACCTACACGGTGGGCGGGGAGACACGCACCGCCGCGGCCGACACGGTGGTCATCGCCAGCGGCGTGCCCCCCGACGCCACCGTGGCCGACGCCCTGCGCGCCGACGGCTTCGACGTCACCGTCGTGGGTGATGCCGAAGCCGTCGGGTACATCCAGGGCGCCGTGCGCAGCGGATATCTGGCCGGTCGGTCGGTCTGACCGCCGACGGCGCCGCTCAGAGGCGGTCGAGGACCGCCGAGCAGGCGCTGACCACGATGCCACTGTCATCGACGTCGATGTTGGTCACGACGCCGTTGTCGATGATCGCCGCGTAACGCTTCGAACGCGTACCGAGTCCGAAGCCCGAACCGTCCATCACCAGACCCATGGCCTCGGTGAAGGCGCCGTTGCCGTCGGCCAGCATCACGATCTTGTCGCCCACGTTCTGGTCGTCGGCCCACGCGCCCATCACGAACGCGTCGTTCACGGCGATACAGGCGATGGTGTCGACACCCTTGTCGGTGAGCGCACTGGCCTGCTCGACGAAACCGGGCAGATGGACCTTCGAGCATCCGGGGGTGAAGGCGCCCGGCACCGCGAAGAGGACGACCTTGCCCGTGCCCAGCACGTCTCCAGTGTTCATCTTCTCGGGCCCCGACTCCTTCATGACGAACACGTCGACGGCAGGGATTTTGTCTCCAACATTGATGGTCATGGCCGTCAGGCTAGGGGATCGTCCGTGTGGCGACACGGGTCGGTCGAGTCTCCGACTCGGGGCTCGGGAGCGGCGTCAACCGAACAGCACGTGACGGGCATCGACGGCCACCACCACGGCGAAGGCGCCGTAGATCCCGGCTTGGACGATGGTGATGAGGGCCGGAGCCCGCGACGCCGTGGGGTCGGTGTCGGCCAGCGCCAACGACCGTGTTCCGGCGATCGCCCACACCGCCGCCGAGCCGGCACAGGCCGCAACGGCCCAACCGATCGGCCCGTCGGTCCGCCACCAGACGAGGGCCAGTGCAGCCAATCCGGCGATGGGGAGGGTCAGCCGTCGCCACGGACCTCCTGCGGGTCCGACGACGAGGGCCAGGACCTGCACCACCCCGGTCACGCCGACGCCGACCACCGTCAGTTGGATGATCCCGTCGATGGCCGACTGGGTGGTCAACTGGTTGAGGGCCAGCGTGTCGGCCAGCACCAACACGACGATGGTGGCCACGGTGAGGACGCGCTCGGCCGAGTGACGGAGGCGGCTGTTCCTCATGTGCGTCGCAGTCGATCACGCCACGACCGGCGAGGTGCCAGTTCGTGGGCCCGGGCGGCTCGGATGCGGTCGGCGCGCAGGGCATCGATCTCGGAGTCGATCTCGGCGTCGAGGGGAGTAAGGGGAGTGAGGGTGTCGCCCAGCGCAAGCGACAGCAGGGCATCGGCCAGTTCGGGATTGCGGGCCAGGGCCGGACCGTGCAGGTAGGTACCGATGACCCGACCGGCAACGATGCCCTCGCTGCCGTCACCGTTGCCCTCGCCCACCGCCACTGCGCCGAGCGAGCGCACGCTCTCTCCGCGCACGGTGCGACCGGCGTGGTTCTCGAAACCGGTGAGCGGTCCGAGCGGCATCGTGGAGCGGTCGAGTTCGATCGTGGCGTCGGTGGTGAGCAGTTCACCCACCGCCCGGGGTCGGTCGACGCGGATCGTCACGCAGTCGAGG